>JAFGRF010000158.1 GCA_016935295.1 Caldifarciminota bacterium
CTGCAAGCTCAATCGGAACGGCACCACGGCGGACACTGCGCATATCTGGCGCTCGACCAACGGCGGCGCGACATGGCTGGACTTCCCCCGGATAATCGGCAACAACTCCTCGGTCGGCCATCTGAATGATGCTCAGATTCTCTGCGGGCACGGTCCCGGCGATACGACCTGGCTCTACATCGTTTCGGCGGCGAGCAACGCCGGCCTGCGCATCCGCCGTATGACCCCGGATGAATCGAAATTCAAGTGGGTCACCATCGACACGAATACGACCATCGTCCGCGTCGCCATTGACCGCAACATCGAGGACCCGGAGCACCTGTTTGTGGTCTGGACCGAAGCCGATGGAGACGTACGGGCGATGAGTTCGACCGACGCCGGCGAGACATGGACGAACGCCTCCTATGTCACCAGCGACCGCCGGGGAGCCAGCTTCGCGGCTGGCGGCGACGGCTACGGCTACATCGCCTACATGGACGGCACCGACTCGACCTACTACCGGGTGGGCCGATTCACCAACAACCTCGTGTCGCCATCCTCCTGGTCATTCAACACGCTCGATTCGTCCTCCACTCGCCGGTTCCGCGAAGTCTCAATTGCGGCAGACCGGACCGCGCCGGGTGACAGCCAGGTCGCCATCGCGCTCGCCATCCAGCGCTACACCGGCAACGGCAATATCTACCCGCGCTATGGTTGGACCCTGAACGGCGGGGTTTCGTGGTCGGCGACATTCTGGCCGGTCACGAACCAGAGTCGCGAGACTTGGCTGATGCGCTTCGCGAGGATCCGCCGTTCGTACGACAGCAACGTCTTCCGTGCCATCGTGTCCGTGCCGGAAACCACGACCTCATGGGACACCATCGTCTATGCGTTCGCGTACCCCAGCGCCCCGGACACTTGGGTCTCCCGCGGTGAGCACAACGACTACCGCAACACCGGCGAAGTGTCGCACGACATCGGCTACTCGGGCCTCACCAGCGGCGGGTTCATTGCCTACCGTCAGTACGGTTCGGGCAAGGTCTGGTTCGACGGCTGGGACAACCATACCGGGCTCGCTTCCGGATCGACGCCGGAGCAGCCGCGCCAGGTGACCATGGTCTTTGGCAGCGGGGCGAATCTGGTACTCCATAAGAAGTCGCAGGTGAGTGCTGCCGTCTACGACCAGGCCGGCCAGCTGGTACGGAGGATATTCAGCGGCATGATGGAAGCAGGGCGGCACCGTCTGGATCCGGGTATCACCAACGGAATCTGCTTCCTGCGCGTGACAGTTGACGGCAGAACAGAGACCGCCAAACTGGTCCGCCTGCAGTAGACGAAGGGTCAACTTGAGCGGGGAGGGAAGTACCCTCCCCGCTTTCTCCTTTTCAACAGCCGAGTGGACGGAAGTCCGACCGACGAGGCAGTGGGAAAAACATCCTGGACCGGTCCAGTACCGTTCTGCGTGGTGTCAGGCCGCCCGGCGGAGAACTGATACGGGTTGTCGGCAATGCCGCTTGACATACGGGCCGGGGCGCCTATATTCACTGCGGATGAGGATGTGTCAGCACACACGAGACGATGCGCGCGCCTCGCTCGCGCGAGTCCGAAGAGCCCAGGAGGATAGCCGAATCCAAAAGAACAACCTAGAGGAGAAGCTATGAAGAACAGAATGACCGTCATGCTGGCAGTAGTACTCCTTTGCGTAGCAGCATGGGCCGTCCCCGACGCGAACGCACCGGACCAGGTCAGGACCGCGGCGTCCCTGACGGCCGCGGCCCGCTCTTCCGAGGACGCCACGCCGACCCGGGCGGCGCGCGTTCCCGGCGATATTCCGGCCGGGTATCAGCCGCCGCCACGGCCCCTACCGACAGAGGGCGAGCCGCCGCGGATCATTGACATGTCGAGCGGGACCGACAGCCAAGAGCCGAGCGATCCCAAGCCGCTCTGGGGACCGGACGCCACCGTTTACACCGGCAGCCTGAGGAGTCCTTCGTCCTTCGGCGCAGAACGGATGATCGCCTATGACCAGACCAAGGAAGGCATACTGTTCGCGGCCTTTGTCGTCCCCAACGGCGACACCACCCACATCTACCGCTCCATCGACGGCGGCAACAGCTGGGCCTACTGGAACGGCATGTCGCACGCCGGCAACGTCTGGAGCTCGCTCGAGCTGGTCGTTGCCGAAGGCGATTCGAGCTTCGTTTTCTTCTTCGCCAAGAGCTCGGCCGGCAACGGCGATATCTACGTCGGCCGCTGGAATCTGGCCGGCACCTCGTCCCATATCTTCAGTGTCAAGGTGGATTCCGACACGGTCGCCAACTTCGCCGCATGCCGCGACATCGAGGACTCGTACTACCTCTACGTTGCCTACGAGCAGCGGAACGGCAACTACAGCATGTACGGGAAGCGATCCACCGACTACGGCAAGACCTGGGACTCAACCGGCGTGTACATAGTCAATACCCAGACGCCACCCAAGCCTGACATCTGCTATGGCAACGGCGGCCACGTATACGCGGTCTGCCGCGATTGGAGGCAGTCGAGCGTCGACTCGGTGTCGTTCCGCCTGAAGCACAGCACGAACCGCGGCGAGACGTGGCTGGGTTCGACCCAGATTGGCACGCCGATAACACCGGTGTACGACCCGGTCGTCGGCGCGAGGCCCGGTTCATCCGGCACCGTCTGGCTCGTCCACATGCGCGACATGGAGGCTCACAACGGCACGGGTCTGGGCATATTCACGTACACCAGCACCAACCATGGTGACACTTGGATGTATGGCGGCGACGGCGGCATCGGCCACGGTGACACTGACAACAACGAGCAAATGCCGAGCATTGCCTGCCATTGGAGCAGCGGGAATCCCACGGTATGCTACGCGGTCGTTCCGTCCGAATCGCTGATGTTCACCTGGTGCCCCGGCGACACCAACTGGACCACGCCGGAGAAGGTGAACGACAACAAGCACACCGGCAACTTCGCTCCACAGGCCGGGTGGAAGAACGTCGGCACCAGCACCTCGTACTCGTCCGTGCTCTATGCCGGGGTCGGACCCACCAACCTCTACTTCGACGCCTGGAGTCTGGTCGGGATAGAGGAGCACCACCCGGTCGCGAAGAGGACGTTGGTCGTTGACGCCCGGCCCAGCCCGGCGTTCGACCGAGCAATCATCAACTACTCCCTGCCCAGCGCCGGCCCCGTCCGCGTGTCGATCCTGGACGTTGCCGGCCGTGAAGTCGCGGTTCTCACGCAGGGCACGTTCGCTGCCGGGGCACACAGCACGGCTTGGAACTGCGAGACGGCACCGGCCGGCGTCTACCTACTGCGGGTCGACACCAAGACCGGCTCGCAAACCGGCCGCCTGGTAGTCTCGCACTAGCTCAGCGACCGATACCACGAAGCAGGGCCTAGCGGCCCTGCTTCCTTCTGGTAGGTTCGGCTCTGCTCAGAAGAATTCGGGACGGGAGGCGCGACCGGCCGGGTGACCATCAGTTCGGCCGGTTGGCCGGGAAACCTGTAAGAACCTCAGAGCAGGTCTGGCGAGCCGGGCCCGGTGTCTATGTTGAGGAATCACTTCCTCTTCCTGTTACTAGGCCGGGTCGACGACGCAGAGGAACTCGACTTCGTCTTGGCCGGTGTTCTCAAGCCACTGAACTGAACCAGGCGGTATGCAGTCCGTGCCGATACCGGTGGCAGGGCCCTTGCGGCGCCCGTGGTAGTTGTGGAGTAGACCGGCGGGACGCAGAGCGAACTGCGGATGCATAGCTGCCGTCTGGTCAGAGATTTCCCGGAGCCGCAGCCAGGCCGTGTGCAGGAACCGAGGTCCTGCTCCTGCACTTCGGGTCTCATCCGTTGTGGCCAGGACTTGCCGACGACCGTCCCCCCCCGACGACATGGCGTTTTCACCTGTGTTACTTCAGGATGTTGACTTTTCGCTTAGGCCGGCTATAACGTTGCAGACCCCAACTCAGGAGGATAGATGTACAGAACTGTTCTCGCTGCGCTGCTCGCTCTCGCGGCAAGCGCAATCGCCTTGGACCAGCCTGATACGCCGGGCGACCTCCCAACCGGACAGCAGGTTGCAGGCCGGCTCGACCGCGACCGACTCCAACCAGATAGAGAGAAAGCTCCATCCCCGGCGTCGCTCTTTCTCGAGAGGATGAGCCAGGCCGAGAGGAAGAACTCCCGCATCTCGATTGAGTTCACGAGCTCCGACCCACAGCTCGTAGCGCTCGGACAAGAGGTCGAGCGGCTCTGGGACGGCGGGCAGTTCGACGAAGCACTGGCTCAGCTTGCGAGTCTCGAAGCCCGAGTCGGACCCGTGGCCGTTGGCAACTCGTGGCGCACGCCGGTGCCGACACTCGAAACCAACCTGTGGGATACCGACGTCCGCATCGGCAACCGCGACTCCTTGATGGAACTCTCGTTCGACACCCATCTTTCAAGCGGCAACCTCTACGCGGTGCTCCGCCATGGCGCCAAGTCTGCGTATTACGTCAACATGTCAACCGATGGTGGAAACTCATGGAACGAGACGTTCTACTGGAACGGGTCCAGCGTCCTTCCGTCGGTCGATGCAGCGGCACTCGCCAATCACCTGTATGTCACCTATAGCGACCCCGGCGACGATCCCCGGCAGGTCAGGATACGACGGTTCAGGTGGAATGATGGCGCGGAGGATACCTTCAGCACCGGTGCGGAATGGGTCGCCGCCTGCACGCTGGCCGCTGGTGATACGGTCAGAGAACTGTCGCTCGTCGCCAACCAGCACGGCTACAACAACCGCCTGTACATCACCACCCTCGTCAACGACGGCAGCGTGCAGTGGAGCTGGGACGACGCGAACGCCGTGTCCTGGTTGGACGCGGCAACGGGAATCACCTCGGGCGCCTACAGCGGCCTTGACGCTACTGAGAATCAAGGATTCGACTCAACGTACATGTTCTTCTCCTACTACGACACCAGCGACACCCTGCGGATATACGGCAAGACGGAAGATAACTTCACTCGGCGCTACTCGCGGCCAGTGGGGAACGCCGGCGCCTACTACAAGACGAGCATCTCAGCGTATGAGGATACGGTCATCTGCGCGTACGACAACTGCACGGCCTCGCCCTACCAGGTCGAGTACGTGATCAACTACAGCGGCAGTCCATCTTGGGGTCACGGAACCTTGAGCGACCCCGATACGACAGCGGAGGCGCCCGGGGTAACAGCCCGCGGCGGCGGTGGTCTGGCGGCCGTGTTCCGGCACTACACAGCCACCCGCCAACTCCGGTTCCTCCAGCGGGAGGACTACGGCCCAGGGCCCTGGACTGACGCCATCCCGATTGCCGACTACGATCCCTACTGGAACCGGCCGGGAATCGAGTACCTCGGTTCGGGGGTATTCGGAGTCGCCTATCTCTCCAAGAACAGCCCGACGGTGCGCGGGGCTTATTTTGACCGGAGCGACTGGCCGACCGGACTCGCTGAGCAACGCCGGCTGCTCGTTGAAGAGAACGTCCTCAACGTCATGCCGAACCCGCTATCCGGCCATGGCCGGCTGAACTACACGCTCAACCGGCCTGCCGACCTGCGTGTGCAGTTGTACGACCGAACCGGCCGAATCGTGCGGACGCTCTTTGACGGCTACAGCCCCGCAGGACTGCAGTCGCTCCCGTTCGATGCCAGCGACATGGTACCCGGTGTCTACTTCGCCCGGGCCGATGCCGATGGTAGAGCGCTCACCGTGCCCGTTACCGTCGTGAAATAAGCCGGCAGACTGCATAGTCAGGGGGACGGCACCTTGCCGTCCCCTCTTCTTTCCAGGGAGTAATCCTTGACCCGTCTCGCAGACGAGCCGATAATCTCTCCGTTCGACGGGTTAACAGGTGACCCGAGAGAACCTCAGACCGGGCCTGGCAAGCCGGGCCCGGTATTTGTCCTAGAGAATCTCTTCTTCCTCCGGCCGCCAGGCCGGGTCGACAATGCAGACGAACTCGATCTCCTCTTCGCCGCTGTTTTCAAGCCACTGAACTGACTGGGGCGGGATGTAGACCGCATCGCCGGCTGCGACCTCGGCCGACTCGTCACCAATGTGCATCACGCCGCTGCCTCGAACAAGGTAGTAGACCTCGGTCGTCTTCAGCCGGTGTGCCTGCGACTGCTTCCCCGGTGCCAGCCAGGCAACCGCCAGTGAGTAGCGGACTGCAGCAGCGTCCCGCGCCGGGTGCAGCAACTCACGCAGCCTGGTCCGGTCGCCGGCCGTGATTTCCTTGCTGTCCTTCAGTCGCTTGATTAGCACAGCGTTCTATGCTCCAGGCCCTGCGTTCGACGCCGGAAACCGAACGCCCCACGTGGTTGCTCCAGCGTGGGGCGTCATGCGTATTGCGTCGTGCGTCAGCTCAGCTTCCCGACCGCGTGCTCGACCGCATCGAGCAACTCGCCTGATTTCACGGCGGCGGTCAGGTTGTTGATGTCTTCCTGCACCGGCCGGTCCTCGACCATCTTCTCCACGTACTTGCGCACGAAGTCATAGGCGACCTGCGTACCCTTGCCCGCCTTCAGCGGCTTGCGGAATTCGACCGCCTGCGCACCGGCCATCAGTTCGATGGCAACAACGTACCAGGCATTGTCGAGAATCTGCTTCGTTTTCAGCGCGGCGGTGAAGGCCATGGAGACGAAGTCTTCCTGGTCGGCCGCGGCTGGGATCGAACCGATTGACGCCGGCGAGGATAGGATGCGGTCTTCGCAGATGAGCATGCCCTGCGTGTACTGGGTGAGCATCAAGCCCGAGAACATGCCGGCGCCCTTGGTCAGGAACGCAGGCAGGCCACAGGAGAGGTTGCGGTTGAGCAACCGGTTGGTCCGGCGCTCGGAGAGCACCGCAATCATGGTCACGCTCTCACCAGTCAGGTCGAGCGCGAGCCCAAGCGGTGTGCCCTGGAAATTGGCGCCGGTCAGGTAGGCCTTCTCGTCGGGGAAGAAGAGCGGATTGTCGCCCACGCCGTTCAGTTCGACCTCGAACATGTAGCGCGCCCACTTCAGCGCGTCCTTGGCGCCGCCGACAACCTGCGGCGTCGAGCGGAGGCTGTAGGCATCCTGCACCTTCTTGCCCGGTTGCTTGAGCATCTCCGAGTCGGCCGTGAGCCGCCGGATGTTCTCGGCGCACGTAACCGCGCCCGGGTAGCCGCGCACCTTGTGAATCCGCTCGTCGTAGGCCGCCATGTTGGCGTTTACCACTTCAAGCGTGAGGGCCGCCGCTATTTCGGACACCTTGTAGTAGTGGTCGGCATCATTAAGGTGGAGCGCGCCCCAGCCTGCGGTCATGTTCGAGCCGTTGATAGCGGCGAGTCCGTCACGTGCCTCAAACTGGATCGGCGCCACGCCCGCGGCCTTCATCGCCTCGGCCCCGCTCATCCGTTTGCCCTGGACGAAAGCCTCGCCCTCGCCCAAGAGCACGAGCGCCATCTGGCTCATCGGCGACAGATCGCCGCAGGCGCCGACCGAGCCCTTGTCGTACACGACCGGCGTCACACCCTTGTTGAGCATGTCCAACATGCACTCGACGACCTTCAGCCGGATGCCGGAATGGCCGTTGGCGAGCACGTTGATGCGCGAGCAGATGGCCGCCCGCACGGTTTCCTCAGGCAGCGGCACGCCGCACCCGGCCGAGTGCGAGTAGACGATGTAGCGCTGAAACTGCTCGGTCTGCTCCGGCGTGAGGATGGTCTCAGACAGCTCGCCGATACCGGTAGTGATGCCGTACATGACGGCCCGCTCCTTCACCTTCTCCTCAATGAACCCGCGGCAGTGGTTGATGCGCTTCCTGGCCGCCTCGGACAGCTCGACTTTCTCGCGCCGCCGCGCCACGCGGACCATATCCTCGATTTTGAGGCTCTTGCCGTCTAGTACAACTGCCATCCAGTTACCTCCGTGAAATGGGGACATGACCGAAATCACCCGGGGATTTCGGATCGTGTACCCTTGTTGCTCTTACCTGCGGGGCCTGCCGCGGAACGACCGGCGCTGTCGCGGCGGCGGCCCGGCCCGCTGCGACATCTGCTCAACGTGGTTGCCCGGCCAGTAGACCTTACGGCACTTGGGGCAACCACGAAAATCGTGATGAATCTGGTAAATGAAGAACGGCACCGACGGACGCGCCTGCTCGCGGGTCAGCTTCTCCAGCGGCACGTTGCACGCGAGGCACCGGCCATAGGGAGCTATTTTCTCGGCCGGGGGCGACTCGGGCTTTTCCGGTGCAGGCGCGGCGGGGCGCTCGGGCTGCGGACGCGGCTGGGTTGGTTTCTCCGTAGCAGCCGCTGCCGGCTCCTCCTCCGTGACTGGAGTCACGGGCTTCAGGCCTGCCTCAATCTCGGCCTTGACCTGGGCAACCTGTTCCGGCGCCAGTTGACCCGGGACGTATATCGTGCCCGGCAGCCCCTTCAGCTTGCTGGTGCGGGTGAGGAGTATCCGCCCGCCCTGCCGCGCGACTTTGTACGCAGGCATCCCGCCCAGATTCCGGTCGTACTCGGCGTCGTAGCCAAGCAACCGCAGCTCACGCGCCAGCTTGCCGAGCATGACGTCGCACAGGAAGCTGACGTTTTCCGGGTTCTTGGGCGGAGCGATGTGGCCACGCGGACCGCGGCCGTGCGGCCGTCGGCGGCGCTGCGGTCTGCGGGTCTCCGGTGGTTGTGCGGGCTGCTCTTCCGGACTCATCGGGTTACACTGTAGCCAAAAAGCACCTGAAATCAAGGCCGTCAAGCATCATCCCGGTGTACCGTCCAAGTTGACAGAGACGACACGCGAAGGGATATTACTTGCATGTTGCGGCCATTGCTCGCGGCTCTATGCTTGGTCCTGGCCAGCGCAGCATGTCGCAAACCGGCTCCGGAATCGCCCGTGCACTTCGCGCGCGAGGAAGTAGCGATGGACGTGAAGCCGGGCACGCTTGAGGTGCGCGGGATGTACCACTTCACGTGCTCGGCCAAGGAGCCGCTCGTGGCATCGGTCTTCTACCCGTTCCCACTCGACTCGACTCACCTATACCCTGATTCTATCGAACTAACAGCGCCAAACGACGCGGCGCCCCTCACCCTCGCCCTCTCCCAGGGGGAAAGGGAAGGGGTGAGGGTGTCCATCGTGCGGCAGGATTCAGGCGTCGCATTCCGGATGCGGTTCCGACCGGAAGCGGAAGACTCGTTCTTCGCATATTACCGCCAACCGCTCAAGACGAACTCCGCGACCTACATCGTCACCACGACCCGCAGATGGAAGCGGCCGATAGACCTTGCGCAGTTCCGTATCACCGTGCCCGTGAGCTTCAAAGACGTAGCGCTCACCTACAAGCCGGACAGCACTGCCAGGTCAGACAGCACGGTGTCCTACTTCTTCACCCGCAGGAAGTTCTATCCAGACAAGGACATCACGGTCACTTGGCGCTGGAGCGCTGCTTCGGCGTGCGGGAGCGACAGCTCCCGCTTCTGAGGAAAAGCGGCAGCTCGCGCTACCGCAGACCAAGTGAACCGGACTCAGTAGAACACGAGCTTCGTCTTGAGCATTCTGGCCCCTAACCCGCAACTCGCGAAGTAGACCCCACTCCCGAGGCTCGGCAACGCCACCTCGTTGGTGCCTGAGACCAGCCTGACTCTCTCCGATATTCGAACTCGGCCAAGATTGTCGTAGATAGTCACGGCTGCTATACCAGGTCTGACCGCATTCAGGACCAGCCTTTGCCCGCGTTGGTGCAGTCCTACAACCTGTGCACCTCGCATTTGTTCCTCGGCCACTCCGGCACGCGTGAGGCAGATGTCGAGCAGGCGCTCTTCGTTTGTCGCCAGCTCGATCGTCTCCGGATACGTGTACGGTAGGTAACCCTCGCATTCGACGGTCACGACGAACCTGCCGGGTCCTGTTGGCTTCTGTTCGAAGTAGCCGGCGAAGTATGTATCCCAGGAATCGTCGGTACTCATCGTGGAAGTGCCATACCCGTAGACCGAGCTGATTCGTACGGTCGCATCGCTGAGCCCGGAGTCCTGATCGTACACGCTGCCCCAGATGCCGCCCCCGTAGTCGTCGTTCCAGGCACCGAATGTTGGCGATAGGTCGATGTACCAGGTGTAGAAGATCTCCGGGTCACCATTAGGAGGGGTGTACACGACCCACGAGTATAAGGAAGCAGACGCGTCCTTGGGAGGGACCCACGAACCCTCATTGCTCCAGTGGGGGTTTGCGGGATAACGGACGCCGTATGCGTACATGTTGCTGCTGTCGAGTGGCTGCACTCTGATCCAGTCTGAATCAACACCAAGGCTGAACGTGCCTGTGGTGTTTGCACTATCGAGGACCACGATGTTGTGGGGCCATGTATCAAAGCAGACACCGGAGTCCACGACCGCAGTTCCGGAGTTCGTCACGATCCGCGTACCTCCCAGGTCGAATGGCAACGAGCGATTTCTGAACACTGCGTACAGTTCGATGCGCTGCAACGACTCGGGCGCGGTCTCAAACTCACTGACTTGAATGACGTCCATGGTCGGATTGGCCATTGAGACGGAGGCAAACGCTAGTAAGATAGCCAGGGACTTTCCCAATTCGACCTCCTCACCAAAGAACTACTTTGACTGAGTTGCGGCAAGCTCCTCTCCGCGCAACGGCGAAGTAGATGCCGGGCGCGAGTGTCTTCGGGAACTCGATTCTCTTCTCGCCCCGCACTGGGCCGAGATAGTACTCGTTCACGCGAGAACCGACCTGGTTGTAAATTTGCACACTCACCGGCGCTGTGCCGTCGCTGGACACCAGCAGAGCCCGGCCCGCCACTCGGACAAATGGCAGAGTGGGAGTAGACGGTGCCTCGGCCACGCCGATCGAAGGAATGACAAGGTCAATGCCGCTGACAGCCTGGGAATAACCCACGGTCACCGACTCCGGGTAGACTCCTTGGTAGACGTGGCCGTTGTAGATACCCCCTGCGCTCACCTCGTAGGTCCCCGCGCCAAGGCCGCTGATGGTGTAGCCGGTCTGTTGATAGAGTCCGCAGAGGCCGCATCCGCCTGTGCCTGACGCGTAGACGCAGGCCTCATCCAGAGTGACTCCACCGGTGCCCGTGACCGTTCCGGCAATCGAGCTGTGGTCGTCATTGTCCGAGCCGGGTGTGGGGGTGGAATCGACGTACCAGTTCATGGATTGGCCCTCGAAGTCGTCGTAGTTCCAGAAAGCGATGCTGCCAGGTATCGGCGGCAACGGTCCTTTGCCGTGCCCGGTCGGATATCTCGGATAGCAGACCCAGTCGGCGACCCGGCCAGCGCTGTCGAACAGGGTGATGCTGTCTTCGAGCGGGTTGAGACGTAACGTACCATGTGCGACTTCCCCGAGGGCCAACGCTTCGGAGTCAATGACAACAAACTCGTTGTATTGCAGATAGTGCGTCAACGTACAGGCCGACGTTGTCGTGACAAGCTGCCAGCCATGCAGGTCAATTGACTGGTTGTCCGGCGCGCCGTGAAGTTCGACGAACTTGTGTGCGGGGTCAACGCTCACTTCGTTCAGTACCGTGAGTACGTATGGATTGGCGGCAGCCACAGCCGCCGCAAAGAACAGGCAGGCCATGAGTTTGAACATAACCACCTCCGGGACAGAACGATTCTACTACCGGGCCAGCGTCTGTCAATGGGCGCGGAGGATGGGTTGGTCTGGTGAATCAGACGCGTCGGACAAGTCGGACAATGGCAGAACGCTTGACATAGCGGGACTGAATCATAGGGCTATGATTCGCCAAGATGTTGACAATTCGTCGTTTTGGCCCTATCATGGTTCGGATGCACGAGCCGTCCGCGGCCCGCCTCGGCTGGATTCCGCCCTACCTGTTCCAGGAACTTGATGACCTGAAGGCCCGCGTTGGCCGCGACCTGATTGACCTCGGCGAAGGTAGTCCTGACCAGCCCGCGCCCAAGCCGATATCCGCGGCACTCACCAGGGCTCTGAAGAACACCGAGAACCACCGCTATCCGAGCTATCCCGGCAAGCTCGCCGCGCGCGCTGCGGTCGCGTCATGGTATCGCCGCCGATTCCATGTCGAACTCGACCCGGAAACCGAGGTCTCGATGCTCGTGGGGTCCAAAGAGGGCGTCGCTCACCTGATATGGGGCACCTGCGGACCCGGCGACACGGTAGCTGTCTCAGACCCCGGGTATCCGGTGTACCAGAACCAGACGCGGCTGTCCGGCGCCACGCCGATTCCGGTGCCGCTCGAGGAGAAGAACGACTTCCTCGTTGACCTCGACTGGCTGTCCCGCGTCGCCCCGCGCATCAAACTGCTCTGCCTCAATTTCCCCGGCAATCCGACGGCCGCGGTAGCCACGATCGAGTTCTATCGCGGAGTAGTCGCCCTGGCCGAGCGGCACGGATTCTTCGTCGTGAACGACAACGTCTACTCCGAGCTCTACTTCGGGCGGGCGAAGCCACCGAGTATCCTCGAGGTTCCGGGCGCGAAGGAGCGCTGCATCGAGTTCCACTCGCTCTCCAAGACCTTTAACATGGCCGGCTGGCGCATCGGCATGGCGGTCGGCAACTCGCGACTGATCAAGTCTCTACTCAAGATAAAGCAGAACACGGATTCCGGGCCGTTCGGAGCAATTCAGGACGCGGCCATATTCGCGCTCCAGTCCGGGGCCAGGTTCGCCAGTGCCAATCGCTTGATGCACAAGCGACGCCGGGACACATTCTGCGGAGAGTTGGTCAGGCATGGCTGGGGCGTGAATCTGCCCGAGGCCACTTTCTACGTCTGGGTCCGCGTCCCGCCCGGCCGCGACACCGTGCCGTCCGGCGAGTCGGCGTCTTTCAACTTCACCCGCCAGATGCTCTCCAACTGCCGCGTGATGTGCGCGCCCGGCACCGGCTTTGGCCAGTACGGCGAGGGATTCGTCCGATTCGCCCTGGTCGCGCCCGAGAAGCAACTGAAGGAAGCCGCCCGGAGAATCGGTCGCTGGCTGGCATCCGAGAATAGTGAATAGAGAATTGAGAATGGAGAATCCCGAATCCGGCTTTCACTCTTCACCATTCTCACATCACCATTCCATCCGATGGCTTTAGTCGTCCAGAAATACGGCGGCAGCTCGATCGCGGACATCAAGTGTATCCGGAGGGTCGCGCGCCGGGTCGTGGCAACTCGCGCCGCCGGCAACCGGGTGGTAGTCGTAGTCTCGGCTATGGGCCATACGACCGACACGCTGACCAAGCTCGCCCACGAAATCACACCCAGTCCCCAGCGGCGCGAGCTCGACATGCTGCTGACCGCCGGCGAACGCGAGGCGATGGCCCTGGTGTCTCTCGCCATATTCAACGAGGGTCTGGAAGCGGTGTCGTTCACCGGCTCCCAGGTCGGGATTATCACCGACCGGTTCCACTCCGATGCCCGCATCGAGGAGATACGCGGGGACCGGTTGCGCCTGGCACTGCGCGGCCGGCGGATCCCGATTGTCGCCGGGTTTCAGGGTGTGAGCGCGGAGCGCGAGATAACGACGCTCGGCCGCGGCGGCTCGGACGTCACCGCGGTGGCGCTTGCGGCTGCGCTCGGCGCCGACCGTTGCGAACTCCACAAGGACGTGGACGGCGTCTTCACTGAGAACCCGTCCGAATTCCCGGGCGTCAGACTGGTCCCCAAAATCAGTTTCGAAGAACTGGCCGAGCTGGCCGGCTCGGGCTCGGAGGTCATCCATCCGCGGGCGTGTGCGCTCGCGGCCAAGTACCGGGTGAGGCTCTGCATCCGGTCTTCATTCAACGACAAGCGAGGTACGACAGTGTCCAAACTTGAGAAGATGGAGAAGGCATTTGTCCGGGCTATGACGCACAACCACAAGCTGGTGCGGCTCTCGCTCGTGGACGTGCCCAAGAAGAAGAAATGCCTGCACCAGGTCGTTACCCAGTTGGCTGCGGCCAGGGTGCCGGTCGTGTTCTTCAACCACGGCGTGGTGCATGGCGACCGGTTCGACCTGTCGTTCATCGTGCCCGAGGAACATCTGGCGCCGGCCAGGACAATACTGACAAAGCTCGCGAAGCAAGTCCGGGCTGACCGGCTCGACGTGAAGGACACGCTCTGCTCGGTATCGGTCGTCGGGCCCGGCGTCGGCTCGGACCCTGAAATCCTCTCCGGTACGCTCGAGACCCTGCACCGGGTCGGCGTTCACCTCGACGCCTTCTCGACGTCGGAGACGCGGCTGTCTTGCTTCATGGACAGGAACGACCTGCGGCTGGCGGCGGCCGCGCTGCTGTCGCGTTTCAGGTTGAGACGATGAAGGAAGAAAGTGGTCAAGTGGTCGAGGGATCAAGGAATCAGGTGAGCGAAGCCGCAGGCATGGAAGAACCGGATTCAACCACCAAGACACCAAGACACGAAGAGGAAGAGACAGTCGCCGGGGGCGCGAGCGACGCTTCCGCCGACTCGCCAATCCCATCGCCCCTGGCCCCTAGCCCCTCACCCCTAGACCCTGCTCAGGTGATCGAGGCCCTGCTCTTTGCTGCCGACTCGCCGGTGAAGCTCGACCGGCTCGCCGAACTCGCCGAGGTGCCGCCGGAGAAAGTGCGGGCAGTGATTGACGAGCTGAACGCCAAATACGCCGAAACCGGCCGCACGTTCCGGGTCCAACGCGTCGCCCAAGGCTATCAGCTCTACTCGATGCCGGACTACGCCGAGTTTGTGCGCCGGCTCTACCAGCACCAGTACACCCACCGGCTGTCCCGAGCCGCACTCGAAGTGCTGGCAATAACCGCGTACAAGCAACCGGTCACCCGGCCTGAAATCGAGCAACTACGGGGGGTTGACTGCTCGGGCCCGCTTGTTACACTGCTTGAGCGCAGGCTGATTGCGACCTATGGCCGCGCCAGCCGGCCCGGCAACCCGTTTCTCTACCGCACGACGCCGGAGTTCCTGCGCTACTTCGGACTGGCAGGGCTCGAGGACCTGCCGCGGATGGAGGAAATCGGTGAGTTCCTTGCCCGGCGCGAGACCGGAACTACCGGAGGGGCGCCGGACAAGGGCGAGACGTACGATTCGCTGGCGATGGACGACGGCCACCGGGACGGTGAGCCGGAAGATGCGAGGTGAACGATTATGTTTGAACGCCTGAAGGATGAGCAACAGGAATTCGACCCCGCGAAGCTGGTGGTTGGGCTCCTGTCCGCGGACCGGAAACTGCTGGAACAGGCCCAGTCGGCCCTGACCGAGGGGTTTGGCACCGTGACTGTGAAAAGCCCGGAAGTGCCGTTCAACTTCACCGACTACTACGAGAAGGAGATGGGGCCGGGTCTGATTCGGCAGTGGGTGAGTTTCCACGGCCTGGTCGAGCCGGACCAGCTCTCCGACTTCAAGAGCACAACCCGTTCGCTGGAGAAACGCTTCCTCGGCCCGAACGGCAAGCGCCGCGTCAACCTCGATCCCGGTCTCTTGACCCTGTACAACCTCGTGCTGGCTTCGACCAAGGGCTACGCCCATCGCATCTACTTGCGCGACGGTATCCACGCCGAACTGACACTCCTCTTCCACTCCGGCAAGTTTGAGCCCCTGCCCTGGACGTACCCCGACTACCAGACCCCGGTCTGCCAGGAATTCCTGATGCGCTGTCGGAAGGAGTTGCTCGTCGACGCTGCGGAGCAGCGCACCGGTCACGACGGCCCCGTCATCAAGGCCTCGTAGTCGGAGCCGGCCGTGAAGGAGCTCCGTCACTACTTCCTGACCGGCGTAGCGACGCTGCTCCCGCTGAGTGTTACGGTCTTCGTCTTCTGGTTCATCATCGTCCGGCTTGGCAACCTGTTCCATCCCCTGTTCCGGGTCCATCCCTGGCTTTCGCACCTTCCCGACTGGGTGGCTGCGTTCGCCGGCTTCCTGCTCTTCATCATCGTTGTCCTGCTCACGGGCTGGATAGCCTCGGGCATCATCGGCAGGCTCACGCTCGGCTGGGTCGACAAAGTCCTCCGGCGGGTCCCCATCGTCAAAAGCATCTACAGTTCGGCGCGCCAGCTCACCGACGCGGTCTTTGTCGACCGCAGCTCACTCCGCAAGACCGTTATCGCCGAGTACCCGCGCCACGGCATACTCTCGGTTGGGTTCCTGACCAGCGACGACCGCATACGGCTCGCCGACGGCCGCATGGCGATGTTCGTCTTCTTCCCGACCGCGCCCAATCCGACCTCGGGCTGGCTTGCGCTCATCCCTGAGACAGACATCACCGAGACTTCGATGAACATCGAGGAAGGTCTGAAGCTCGTGGTCTCAGGTGGCGTTATCAGGCCGGCCGGTATCGGCACCCTCGTCCGCCCCAAGGGCTGACCCGCATCGCCGCACCCGTCCCGCGGTCCTGGTTCAAACCCTCCGCCGCCGAAATCCCTCAGCCCTCAATCTGGTCGAACAATGCAGAGAACTCAGGATGAGAACACACGCAGTGGTGCTGGTGCTAGCCATGGTAGCAGTGGATGTGTCGGGTTGCGGCTATCGTGGCGGGACGCGTCCTGAAGCCACGACTGGCACAATGGAGGATACAGAAATGAGCAACCTGCCGTCAGCAGAGGTCGTTGTCCGGTTCCTTGGTCCGGACGGACAGCCGACCGCACCCGAGACCGTGGATATGGTGGTGAAACCGGATTCAGAGTGGCAGCGATTGCTGACTCCGGAGCAATACCGCGTCACGCGCGGCAAGGGGACCGAACCCGCCTTCTGCGGCGGGCTGCTGCACAACAAGGAAGCGGGGGTCTACAAGTGCGTCGGCTGCGGCCTGCCGCTGTTCGCGTCAGCGACGAAGTTCGAGTCCGGCACCGGCTGGCCGAGTTTTTTCCAGCCCTTCGCCAAAGAGAACATCACCGAGCGCGTGGACCGGAGCCACGGAATGGAACGAGTGGAAATACTCTGTACACTGTGTGACGCGCACCTCGGCCACGTCTTCCCCGACGGGCCGCCGCCCACCCATCTCCGCTACTGCCTGAATTCGGCAGCGCTGGTGTTCGAGGTGCTTCCGATCAAAACTGAGGACTAGCGCCGCTGCCGGCGCGGCACCTTTTTCTCCGGCTTGGGTGCCTTCTTGGCCCTTTCTTTCTTCACTTCTCTCTTGTCCGGCTTGAACTCCTGGTGGATCTCGATGAGCTCAGCCAGGCGTTTCATCACCTTGCCGCTGACGGTGTCGTCCGGGTAGGCGCCTTTGGCGTCGGGCACGCCGGCCGGGACGCCGGTCAGGAACTCGATGCCTTCGTCGATCGTCGCGACCGCGTAGATGTGGAACTTGCCTTCCTTGACCGCCTGCACCACTTCGGACCTGAGCATCAGGTCCGGGAGATTTGCCTTCGGGATGATGACACCCTGGGTGCCGGTCAGACCCCGCGCCCGGCAGGCTTCGAAGAACCCCTCGATCTTCCAGTTGACGCCGCCGATGGGCTGCACCTCGCCCTGCTGGTTGACCGA
>JAFGRF010000159.1 GCA_016935295.1 Caldifarciminota bacterium
CGGTCAGCACCTCACGCGCCCGTCGCTCGTCCAGTGCGGCCGCGGCAATGGTGTCGCGTCTCAACCTCACCCGCCGTCGCCCTTCGGCGATGAACCCGGCCAGCTCGTCGTCTTCGTATCGCAGCTTCGGGTCCATGTAGCGGAACAGCATCTTGATGCGGTAGAGGGCAGAGCGGTCGAAGAAGAATATGGCGGGCCAGGCCACAACGTACGCGACTCCACGCAGTATGCCGACCAGGATGTCGAGTGATAGCTCAGGCGCGGACCGGTATTCGCCATCCAGGAAGTAAAGACTGAGGTGGTACAGCGTAGCTGTCAGCACACCAGCCAGCAGCCAGAAGGCGAAGAGGGGAACTGCAACCGCCAACAGCTTTGCGGAAAGCTCGGGGTCAAACACTGCTCCTCCTGGCAGATCTGCCTGGGCAGGACATCGGCGACCCGGCTGCCTTGATGACGGCAGAACGCATATGTAACTCGTGACAAGCATAGGTATCCACCAAGCACTAGTCAAGTCGGGGAAGTGCAAGGGGCTGCGTCATTCGGACTCCGCTTGCACAACTGACGATTGGGAACCCGTCATTCTCCTCGTCCGGCTTGACTTTGGAGCGCCCTGCCGTTAGAAATTACCGTGCCTGCGGTTAGGCCCACTCACCGGTGGCGGCTTCCCACGCCGCCGACGGTCGACTTGTCCACGCTCAGTCGCGAGCTCGAGCTTCCGGAACTGGCAGTAGACCTGCTCATCCGCCGCGGGTACTCCACAGCGGACGACATCCGCTCTTTCCTCGACCCTTCGCCCGGCCGGCTGCGCAAACCCGACCTGCTGCCCGATATCGTCCCCGCGACCGAGCGCATCATCGCCGCCATCAACCGCCACGAGCGCATCCTCATCTACGGAGACTATGACGTTGACGGAGTGACCGGTACGGTCCTCCTGGTATCGGCCTTGAGCAGCCTCGGGGCCGATGTCCTCTACTACCTGCCGCACCGCGAAGCCGAAGGCTACGGCTTCTCGGCGCAGGGCCTCAAGTATGCGGCTGAGAATGGCGCGAAGCTGATTGTCACCAACGACTGCGGCTCGAACGACCATGAAACGCTGGCCATGGCGAAAGAAGCGAGGATGGATGTAATCGTGACCGATCACCACGAACTGGCAGGAACGAAGGACAAGGGACAAAGGACGAAGGACGAAGTAGAACTTCCCCCGGTTCTTGCCGTGGTGAATCCCAAGCGGGCGGATTCGCACTACCCGTTCCGCGAGCTGGCCGGCGTCGGAGTCGCCTTCAAACTGGCCTGGAGTGTTCTCTCGGCCATGAATCGTCCCAAGGAAGAACTCATCGCCCTGCTCGACCTTGTCGGCCTCGGTACCATCGCCGACATTGTCCCGCTGGTGGACGAGAACCGCATCCTCGCGCGCATCGGTTTGAACGCCATCCGACGCAGCCCGCGGCCCGGCATACAGGCACTGCTAAAGGTCGCGGGCATCGCTGACAAACCCCTGAGCGGGTACAGCATCGGGTTCATGCTTGCGCCGCGCATCAACGCCGCAGGGAGGGTCGGCCACGCAGAGCTGGCCGCGCGGCTGCTTCTGACCAGGGACGAATCCGAAGCCGCCCGGCTCGCTGCCGAGCTCGACAGCCTGAACCGTTCCCGCCAGACCCTTGAAGAACGGATTCTCACTCAGGCAACCACACTGATCGATGCCGGCCGCCTCGCTGACCGCCGAACAATACTCGTGGCGGCCGAGGGCTGGCACCAAGGCGTCATCGGCATCGTCGCGGCCAAGCTCGTGGACCGCTTTTCGAGGCCCTGCATCGTAGTCGCGCTGAAAGACGACCGGGGCAAGGGTTCCGGCCGCTCGGTGACCGGCTTCAACCTACACGCCGCGCTCACTGCCTGCTCCAAGCACCTGACGGCCTTCGGCGGACACAAGTACGCGGCCGGTCTGAGTCTTGCGCGCGAGAACGTCGGCAGCTTCGGCACTGCGCTGGCCGACTACGCCGACACCCTGCCCGAAGAGGTCTTCGAACCCACGCTCAACATCGACGCGGTCGCTCCCATCAACCGGATCGACGAAGCGCTGCTCAACGCCCTCGAGAAGTTCGAACCGTTCGGTCCGGACAACTCCGAGCCGCTCCTCGCCTCACTCGGCGTCGAGGTCGTCGGCTACCCGCGCAAGGTAGGCAAGAACCACCTCAAACTCTCGCTCCGGGCAGGCGAGCGCGCCCTTGAAGCCATCGCCTGGGGCCGTAGCGCCGAGATTGTGAACCTAGCAAGGGACATGACCGATTCTGCCGAAAAATCGGATCGTGTCCCGAGCCCCGGCGTGCCGACCCCTCAGTTCGGCAAGCTCGACATCTGCTATTCTGTAAGCCGCCATACCTGGAACGGCCGCACCTCGACCCAACTCACTCTCCGCGACTTCCGGACAACCGAGGGCAATGACGAAACCCGAAGCACGAATGACGATTCAAGCCCAGAACCCGAATGATGGGAACTCTATCCGTGTCTATCTGCGTCCATCCGTGATTCCTCCTCAGGGTCCGCAATTCTGGATTCTGGTCTCTGAACTCTGACTTCTGGGTTGTCTGACCGATGGATACTGACTGGCAACTGAGGTCCGCAGACGGCGTCCAGTACTTCGAGTACTCACCACACCCGAAGCTCATCCTGGCGTTCTGTACCCGCCGGGGCGGTGTTTCGCACGACCCCTACGAGTCACTCAACACATCCTTCGCGGTTGGTGATGATTCCCGCAATGTCGAGGAAAATCTCGCCCGGGTTCGACGAGCGCTGCGGCTACTGACGATACAGACCGTGAAACAGACGCACTCGGACACAGTCCTGCCCATCGCGGGCGGCCCGGTTCTGACGGAAATGCTCACTGGTGACGCCTGCATCACTGACCAGGCAGGAATGGGACTGGGGCTGAAGGTCGCTGACTGCCTGCCGGTCTACCTGTATGCCGAGGATTCAGGCTGCATCGGCATCGCCCATTGCGGCTGGCGAGGCACAGCGGCGAAGCTGGCCGAGAAGACCGCTCGGGAACTATCGCGCCACTTCTCCGTCCAGCTCAGCAACCTCCGCTTTGCGCTCGGCCCCTGCATCTGCCCGAACTGCTACGAGGTCGGCGACGACGTCCGCGCAGAGTTCGAGAAGAGCTTCCCAGTACCGGACAAGTTCTTCTCCCCCGTCGCCGGGACTGCCGCTGTTCGCCACTCGCCAGTCGCGGAGTACCGCCTCGACATCCGCGCCGCTAACCGGTGGCTGCTGATGGAACTCGGGCTGCTGGAGACCCGATCAATCGCGCTGTGCACCTTCGAAGATGACCGTCTCTGCTACTCCGCTCGCCGCGACAAGACCACCGGGCGCAACCTCGCCGTCATCGCTCTCCGCTGATCTTGCCCAGCGCCTAGAACCGTGCGCAGGTGGTGGGCCAGACCACGACGCCGCGCTAACTCGTATTTCTAAAAATATGGAAATATGGAATCGTGAATCGGGACCTCCGGAACCTAACCGGTACTCGCAAACAAGAAGCCGGAGTTGAATATCTCCGGCTTTCCCTGTGTCCTTCGGCTCTCACCAGAGGACTCATCGGGTTTCGGGGCTCTCGGGAGCCCTCGGATTATTATCACTGACGACCACCCACACGTCAACTGTGGAGAAACATCTGCTTGCGAAGTCGATGGCCACGAGGAACCGCAAACCACTGTTGGACACAGATGTCCGAGCAGATGCCATCCCGACAGTGTGATGTCCGTATACTGCTTCGTCCAATCGAGAATCACCCTGCAAGTCACCACGAGGATCACGACCGGAATCCCTCCGCGGACCAAGCTGCGGGTATAGCTGCGAATCGTCGTGACCATCCCTCCCCAATTCGCCTTACCTGTCCATTCGCGAATCGTCGCAAGAATCGTCCTGCACGTGCATCTGAGAGTCGCCCCGCAAAGCACCCTGACCAAGCCCGCCAGAATCGCCGCGCAAACCTCGTCCCGGAAAGCCCTCCGAACCACCTCCTGAACCGTCCCGGGAACGGTCTACGAGGTGATAGGTCCGGACTCAGGACATAGGTAACAGGTTATTATCAGGACATAGGTAACACTTTGAGTACATGGAGGTACGAATATGTCCTGGTCA
>JAFGRF010000160.1 GCA_016935295.1 Caldifarciminota bacterium
CCGAATTCCCCAATTCGTCATTTGCCTGCATTCGACTTGGTTCGGATTTCGAGCTTCCTCATTCGAGTTTCATGGGCACTTGAGGGCTTTGATGGTGGCAGCGTAGTCTTTGCTGCGGAAGATGGCGCTTCCCGCGATGACCATGTGCGCTCCGGCATCAGCCACGAGCCGGCAGTTGGACGGGTTGATGCCGCCGTCGACGGCGATAGTGGCCTTTGAACCGACCTTCTGTATCAGTCGAGCTGTTTCCCGTATGCGGCCCGGCGATTCGTCCGAGAACTCCTGTCCGCCGAACCCGGGATGGACGCTCATCACCAGGACTTCCTGCACATCGGCAATCAGAGGCTTCAGCGATTCCACCGCGGTGCCGGGGTTGAGCGAGATACCGGCGGCCTTGCCCGCAGCGTGGATGGTTTCGAGGCACTGGTCGGGCAGCTCGGTGGCTTCGATGTGGAAGACGACCAGGTCGGAGTAGGGAAGGAACTTCTCGATCAGCCATTCCGGTTCGGTGACCATGAGGTGGGAGTGGACCGGCACGGATACGGCGCTGCGTACCGCCCTGGCCAGCGGGACGCCGAAGCTGAGGTTGGGCACGAAGTGGCCGTCCATGACGTCGAGGTGGATGACGTCCGCTCCCGCAGCGACCACCGCCGACAGCTGGTCCGAGAGGTGCAGGAAGTCGCAGTCGAGAATCGACGCCGCAACCTTCATGAAGGGCAAGTCCGAATGACGAAGTCCGAATGACGATTGAAGTGCAGGCAAAGCCCGAAGGACGAGACCGGTTTCGGGTTATTCCGGCCAAGAAACCAAGACACGAAGAGGTCTCTAACCATGCATGTCTCAATCATCCGTGTCAATCCGTGGTTCCAGTCATCTTCGGCGTGCCGGGACCGCTATGATCATACTGACCGTGTCAAGGTCACGAACCGTCATGCCTTCTTCGGGGTACTGGATCAGGATACTGCCCGGAGGTTCGTCGCTCGGAGCCTGTTTGACCTCGCCGATGATGAGGCCCTGCGCCGTGATCAGGCCCCGCGCAATCTCGATGTTCAGGCCGACGAGGTTCGGCATCGGGAAGTTGCCGACGCGGGAGGCGACCTGGATGAATACGCGCTCGCCCTCGTCTACCTCGATCCCGGCCGGTGGATGGGTCGAGATAACCTGGCCGGGCGGCAGAGCCGGCGCGCGCAGCGACTCGACGCCGGCGACCGAGAGGCCGGATTCGGTCAAGAGCGCCGTAGCCCGACTGAGCGAGAGTCCTTCTACGTGCGGGACATTGATTCTGGCTCCGCCCCGGCTCACGTCGATGTTCACACGTCGCCCGAGCTTCACGGTCTGTCCGGGCTCCGGATGCTGGGCGACGACGTTGTCCGGCAGCACGGTCGCGTTGGAGACGCTCCGCACCTCGCCCAGTGTCAGTCCGGCATTGACGAGTGACTCCTCGGCGGCAAACCGGTCGAGGCCGATGACGTTGGGAACGGTCGCCTCCCGGCCGCTCCTCACGACCAGCGGCATCACCACCCAGTTGAGCAGCACCACTGCCAGTGCCAGCGCGAGCAGGACGATGAGCAGGGTCCGCAGCCTGTGGCTCCGGCGTTTGCTGCGCCGCTTCACGCTCCGAATCTGTCGCCTCCCTCCGGTCGGCTGCCGTTGCAGAAATCCCGGCCGGTCTGGATGCTCTTGCCTTCGGGCTTGAGTTCCGTGATTTCGAGAAGTCCTGAGCCGGCAGCGATGATGAGGCCGGGTTGTCGCACGAGTACCTCGCCGGGCCCGCCCCGTTCAGGAAGAGGGCTGACCCGCGAACGGAGCAGGACCACCCGCTTGCCACGGAAGCTCGTGACCGCGCCCGGCTCCGGTGAAAGCGCCCGGATCCGGTTGTGAATCTGCCGGGCAGGCTGCGCCCAGTCGATATCACGTTCGTCCTTGGTGACCTTGGGGGCCGGAGTTGCCTGGGCCGAGTCTTGAGGAGTACGACCGGCCGCGCCGCTTTCGAGCAGGGCCAGGGCATTGGTGGCCAGCCGGGCGCCTACCTCTGCGAGCCGCTGTGACAGGTCGCCGGCGGTCTCGTCCTCGCCGATTGAGGCCTTCTCTTGAACGATGATGTCGCCTGCATCCACCTGTTCGGACAGGGAGATGATGGTGACCCCGGTTTCCCTGTCGCCGGCCAGGATAGAACGCTGGATCGGGGCGGCACCCCGGTACTGGGGCAGGAGCGAAGGGTGGATGTTCAAGAATCCGAGCCGGGGCAAGTCCAGCAGGCCAGGTTTGAGGATATAGCCGTACGCTGCCAGCACAGCTACGTCCGGACGCTGAGATTCGAGTTCGGCGATGAACGCCCGGCCATTCGGGTTGCGCGGAGTCAGGACCGGGAGGTTAAGTCTGCGCGCCTCTTGTTCGACCGGGGACGGCACAACCTTCCGGCCGCGGCCGCTGGGCCGGGCCGCTGCTGCGACCACCGGCCCGACTTTGTGCGTGGTGGCGGCAAGCGCGCGCAGGGCCGGCACGGCGAACTCCGATGTCCCGAAGAAAGCTACTTGCACTGCTCTTTCTCCATGGCTTCAAGCTCCTTGAGCTTGGTGCTGAACATCCCGCGCCGGGTGGGACCGAGGTGGTCGATGAACAGCACGCCGTTCAGGTGGTCGATCTCGTGCAGCAGCGCTCGCGTCAGAAGTCTGGCTGTGCCTTCAACGGTAATCGGCTGCAGTTCCTCGTTCAGTCCGGTGATCCTCGCGAACTCAGGGCGAGGCAGGAAGTCGAACAGGCCGGGCAGTGAGAGGCAGCCTTCTTCGGCCTCGACTGTCCCTTCAGTAGCCACTGTCTGCGGATTGATGATGCAGTACGGTTCCTGGTCAACGTCCGCCCCGGCCGGGTTGATGGCGAACGCAGCGACCGTCACCGCAAGCTGGTTCGCGGCCAGGCCCAGGCCGTCCTGCGTCAGCATACTGACCTTGAGGTCCTGGAGGAACTGGACCAGTTCCGGAGTCAGCTTCTCGACCGGACGCGACCTGGTCCGGAGCGCAGGATTGCCGTAAAGGACCACGCGGCGGTTCGTGCCGGTTGGCCCTTCTGCCTTACTTCTGTGTGCCAAACTTGTAGCTGACCGCGCTCTTGTCGACTTCGAGTTCGGTGTTCTCGGCAACCTTGATAAGGAAGGTCTGTTCCCTGACGTTGGATACGATGCCATGGATGCCGGATGCCAGCACCACGCGGTCACCGCGTTTGATCTGTTCCAGCATCTGGGCGTGCTTCTTCTGGCGGCGCTGCTGGGGAAGTATCATCAAGAAGTAGAGCACGGCGAATATGAGTATTATCGGCAGGAACCCGAGAATTGAGTTCATGCCGCCGGAAGGTGCGGCCGGAGCAGTAGATGCGGCCGGGGTCTGGCCAAGAGCGATTCCGAACATCAGATCTCCTTTGGGCAATTGCCCTTACGTGGTCGTTTTCCTTGTCGGGCCTCGGTACAGGCGGTGTCGCCGCACGTACTCGGCGACCCGCACCGGTAACATATAGCGGATGGAACGGCCTTTGGCAAGCCTTGCCCGGATCTGCGCAGCCGATATCCCGACCGGGATGACCGCGCGAAACAGCACCCGCCTCGGGTCGTGGCCTCGAAACAACGGGGGGCGCGCTATCTCGGGTCTGCTCATCACGACAATCCGGGCGAGCTCGGTCAATTCTCCGGGCCGGTGCCATGAAGCGACGTCCCGGTACTGGTCCGAGCCGACCGCCAGATAGAGCATGGCGCCGGGGTAGCGCGAACGCAGTTCGCGCAGGGTGTCGGCCGTGTAGGAAGGTCCGGATCGGGCTTCCTCAATCGGGCACAACTCAAACCCGGGCTGTCCGGCCACGGCCAGCCGCGTCATCGCCAGCCGATGGCGGTAGGGCACAATCGGGCCGCGCTTGTGCGGCGGCCGGAAGGCAGGTATGAACAGCATCCGGTCCAGCCGCAACTGCTCCCGCACGTCATCGGCAACCAGAAGGTGTCCGAAGTGAACGGGATTGAACGACCCTCCGAACACTCCCAGCCGGACCGGCACGCTAGTGGCTGGTTCGGCCGAGAGCGGCGCGCGCGAGCTTCTTGACTTCCGGTTCACACGGACCGGTCACGAGTGCGCTGAGTACCTCGCGCGCCTTGGCGGTGTCCGCAGTTTCGAGCAGGCTGACCGCGAACCGGTATCTTTCCATGTCGGGCCAGCGCCCGGCCGGGTAGGTCTGGTCCACGTAGTCGTAGTAGACCAGAGCCGACTTGTACTCGCCCGACGTGTAGTAGAGCCTTGCCGCATCGAATTCACGCAGCGCGAGCCTCTCGGCGATTTCGCCGAGCAGCTTCTCTGCGTCCGGGCGGAGCGGTGAATCCGGATAGTCCTCCAGGAACCGGTTGATGGTCTCCTGAGCCTTGAGCGCTCGAGCCTGGTCGCGGACGTGGCTGGGTGCCGAGCGCAGGTAGGAGACCGCGAGCTTGTACGTGGCTTCCTCCTGAAACCGGCCGTTCGGGAAGCTCTTCAGGTAGAAGTCGAATTCGCTCTGGGCCTGCAGGTAGTCCTTGCTGCGGAAATAGGTCTCGGCGAGGTAGTACTGAGCGTCCGAGGCCTGACGCGAGCCCGGGAAGTTGAAGATAATGAAGGTGAGCTGGTCCTCGGCCCGGCGGAAGTGCCTCGCATCCAGGCTGGCGATGGCCTGGTCGAGAGCCTGCCCGGCGTCCTGCGGAACCGGTTGGACCTCGGCGCGCTTCGGGCATCCGGCAACAGCCAGCAGGAGCACGGGGAGTACGAGCCGGCCCAGGTGACTCATATCTGCTTCACTACCTCATTCACAGTGGCGGTCAGACTTGGCTCGGCCTTGGCGGCCATGGCCAGTACTTCGCCCAGGCTGACCGGCTTCATGGCATCGGGCAGGCCCATGTCGGTAATGACTGAGAATCCGAGCACGCGCAGCCCGGCGTGCCGGGCCACGATGACCTCGGGAACGGTGGACATGCCGACAAGGTCGGCGCCGATGGTGCGGATGTAGCGGTACTCGGCCGCGGTTTCGAGGTTCGGACCCGTGACCCAGGCGTAGACTGCGGGGTAGAGCCGGATTCCGAGTTTCAGCGCGGCGTCCATTGCCAGGTTCACCAGCGCGGGGTCGTAGCAGGCGGCCATGTCCGGGAAGCGCGGGCCCAGTGTGTCATCGTTCTGCCCGCGCAACGGGTTGAGGCCGGTCAGGTTGATGTGGTCGGTGATTACTGCTATCTCGCCGGCGCGGAGCTGCGGATTGACGCTGCCCGAGGCGTTTGAGACTACGAGCGTGCCGATCCCGAGCTCCTTCATTACCCGTACGGGGTGCGTGACTTGCCGGGGGTCGTACCCTTCGTAGCAGTGGAACCGCCCCTGCATCACGACAACCGGCCGGCCGTTCAGACTGCCGAAAATCAGACGGCCGCTGTGGCTCTCAACGGTCGGTACCGGAAAGTGAGGTATTCCATCGTAGGGGATTGAAGTCTCGACCTGAACATCCTGGGCCAATCTGCCGAGACCGGTGCCGAGGATGATACCGAGTTCGGGCCGGAAGTCGGTCTTAGTTCTTATTGCCTGGACGCTCTGAGCTATCTGCTGCTTCAGCATTCGGTTTCCTCTGGCTCATCCGTTCGGCCATCGCCAGGTAGGTCCTGGCTATCCCGGCGACTTCGTCACTCATCGCGGTGCGCTTGGCTTCGAGGGTGCGCAACTCCTCGGCGACGCCCCGGGTTTCCCGCGTGGCCTCCTGCTTGATGCGTTCGGCTTCGAGTCTAGCCTTGTCTATGAGCAGTTGTGCTTCCTTCTTCGCCTCCTCGCGCAGTTGGTTGGTCGCCTTCTGCGCGGTGAGGAGCGTGTCCTTCAGCAGCTGCTCGGTGTCCTCGTACGCCTTCAGGTGTTTGGTCAGCTCTTCTGCCTTCTCGGTAAGCTGCGCCCGCTCCTTGCGCAGGTTCTCAATCTCCGTGGCGAGCTCACCGATGAACTCCTCGACCTCGGTCTTCGAGAGGCCGTGGCGCTGGGTCGAGAAGGTTTTCTTCCGGATGTCCATGGGTGTGATAGCCATCGACGGATTCTACCAGCGGGCCTAAGACAGTCAACCGAAACGGCGCCTCGGGAGACCGGCCCGAGGTCAGAAACGGAGGCACTAGAGGCGGAATCCGGCTCGCGCCATTCGAGCTTCAATCGTCATTCGAGCCTCGGGTTTCGAGCTTGAGCCTGTCTACCGTGTTTGACTATGGCGCATCTGCTTCTATGATAGCCCGATGCTGCCGATTCTTGCCGCCCTGGCCATCGCCGTGGTCCCCGGTGAGCGTCTTGACTACAGCGTACGCTACGGTCCGGTATCAATCGGCACGCTTACGCTCAGGACGCTTGAACCGGAGACGGTCGGGAGTGCTGAGTGCTGGCACTTTCGGGCCGACATGGAATTGACGAGGTCGTTTTCCTGGCTCTTCTGGGCGGACTACCGTCTGGAAACCTGGTGTCGAGTCTCGGATATGTCGACGCTGCGGTCGTACAAGCGCACGCGCGAGCCCCGTTACCGCGCAGAATGGACTGCGTCCTATGACCCGGAGCAGGCAACGGTGAGTTATTCGGACGGCCAAGTCTGTTCGATGGAGCTCGGCAGCCGCGACCTTCTCTCGACCTGGTACTACTTCCGCGCGCTCCCTCTCCTAGCCGGTGACACGGTCAGGACGCCGCTGCACGTTGACCGACGCAACTACAGGCTGGTGGCGGCCGTGCAGGAAACCAGGCCGGTCAGGACGCCGGCCGGGGTCTTCGACTGCGTGGCCATAGTGCCGGATGCCGGTGGGCCGCTCAGTACCGTGTACCTGACCGACGATGAGTTGCGCATCCCCGTTTCCATCCGGACGCGCGTGGGCGGCCTGGTCGTGACTGCCGTATTGCGTTCGGTATCGCGTGAGGAGGAAGAGTGAACCTGCATGCAGTTGTCCTGTGCGGCGGCAGGGGAGAGCGGTTCTGGCCCAAGAGCCGGCGCGCCCTGCCTAAACAGTTCATAGCTCTGTTCGGCCGCGAGTCCCTGACCCAGGAGACGAGCGACCGGGTACGTCCGCTCTGCCCGACGGCGCGCCAGCTCTTTGTGGCCCCGGCCGAGTTCGAGAAGGTGCTGCGCCGGCAGCTGGGTGCCAATGCCCGCCTCGTGTTCGAGCCGCTGGGCCGCAACACGGCCCCGGCCATCGGCCTCGCCGCCGAGTACCTGAAGCACGAGGACCCGGACGCGACCATGCTGGTCCTGCCTGCCGATCATCTGATCGAAGACGGCGCCGCATTCCTGAAGGCGGTGAGGCTGGGCGCGCAGCTGGCTCAGGACGGAATGCTCGTTACTTTCGGCATCCGGCCGGAGCGGGCCGACACTGGGTACGGTTACGTCCAGCTCGGCAAACGGATTGCCGGCAAAGACCGTCTGGCCGCGCACCGGGTGCAGGCCTTCAAAGAGAAGCCGAGTCCGGCCCGGGCCCGAGCGTACCTCGCAGCAGGCAACTACGTCTGGAACAGCGGCATGTTCATCTGGCGGGTGGATGCAATCCTCTCGGCGTTCGAGCAGTTCATGCCCGCGCTCTATGCCGAGCTTGAGGCATTCGGCCGGACGGTCGGCACGCGTCGCCAAAAGGCGGCGCTCGCCCGTCTCTACCGCAAGACGCCAGCCATATCCATTGACTATGCGGTGATGGAAAAGGCCGACAACGTGGCGTGTGTGCGCGGCGCATTCGACTGGGACGACGTCGGTTCCTGGCTGGCTCTGGCCCGCCACATCAAGCCCGACCACGCGGACAACGTGGCCAACGGCGTGCTGGTGGCGCGGAACTCCTCCCACTGCATCGTCGATTCGGACGCCGGTGTCATCGCGGCCCTGGGTGTCAAAGACCTGGTCATCGTGCGTGCGGGCGACGCGGTGCTCGTCGCCGACAAAGATGCCCTCGCGCACATCAAGCCGCTGCTTGCCGACGTCGCGGCCCTTCCACATGCCCGCCGCTTCCTGTGAAACGTTCGGGACCGTCCTCACTCCTAGCTTCCAGCTTCTCGCTTCTGGCTTCTGACTTCGTCCGTTTCCTATGAAACTCCTCCTCGCCACCCGCAACCGCAACAAGGTCATAGAGATGCAGCAGGCGCTCGAGGGTACCGGCTGGCAGGTAGTCATGCTCTCTGATGTCAAAGGTGCCCCGGAAGTGAAAGAGGACGGTGCTACCTTTGAAGAGAACGCGCTCAAGAAGGCCCGCAGCGCTGCTCAAGTGTCCGGGCTTTGGACCTTGGCCGAAGACTCAGGCTTGGAGATAGACGCACTCGGGGGAGAGCCGGGAGTGAGGTCGGCCCGCTATGCCGGCGAAGGTGTGACCGACGGCGAGCGCATCCGGAAGGTGCTGGGACAACTGGTCTCGGTTCGGGACGAACAGCGCACCGCCCGGTTCCGCTGTGTCATGTGCGTCATCGACCCGGCAGGCGGTGAGAGGTGCTTTGAGGGCAGGTGCGAGGGCCGCATCGCTCACAACGCCGGCGGCTCATCCGGGTTCGGGTACGACCCGGTGTTCATCCCTGAGGGACATGAAAAGACGTTTGCCGAACTCGGCTTCGCCGTGAAGGGCAAGATCAGCCACCGCGCCCGAGCGCTGCAACAGGTGATCGACTATCTAGGCAAGGTGCAAGGGCTCCGACCCGCGGACCCCGGAATCACCTAGCGCCGGAACCTCTTCTCGCAGAAGCGCGCCTGGAGGGATTCGAACCCCCGACCATCGGATTAGAAATCCGATGCTCTGTCCATCTGAGCTACAGGCGCAGGCCAGAGAGATCAAGAGATCTAGTGGTCCAGCGGTCGAGTGTCGGAAGCTGGACCCCTAGCCCCTCGTCCCTTTCCTACTCGGGGAGACTGGATTTGAACCAGCGGCCCCCACGTCCCAAGCGTGGTGCGCTAACCGGGCTGCGCTACTCCCCGGAAGAGCGAGTGCCCAAGTGGTCGTGTGGTCCAGTGGTCGAGTGACAGACCACAGACCCTCGGCCATAGTCACTCGGCGTTAATATAGGCGGGATTCGGACAGAAGTCAATTCGAGGCCAACTGTCAGTCGGGATCCAGCACCGGAGCCTCGCGGCTTCAGGGCTTGCCGGGCCGACGCGCCATGTGCCATTCTCCCAGCAGGTCATTGGCGCTCCCGATTACTCGCCGGCCCGAAACGAGCTTCAGAAAGACTCGGTTTCGGGTCATGAAGCAGACCAGCTTTGGTTTCAAGCCCCTGGGAAGCAGACGGTCGGGTGGCGCCGGACAGACGTACGGGGCATGCCTTTGACGTAAGCGTGGC
>JAFGRF010000161.1 GCA_016935295.1 Caldifarciminota bacterium
GAATGACGGTTGAAGTTCGAATACTGAAGCCGGAGTAACCGGACACGCCTGGATAGCATTCGGGCGGGCATTATGCCCGCCCGAATCCTTGCGGGAGGTCTATCTGGTAACTACGACCTTCCGGATAGCTTGTGGCTTGAGGCTTGCGGCTTGGGGCTCTTCCCGCACGAAGTAGACGCCGGGCGCAAGCCCGCGTACGTCATTGGCACCGGGGAGGAGGGACAGGACCGAGCGGCCACTGATGTCGAGCAAAGACAACCTTGGGACACGATCCGAAACCTCGGCGGTTTCGGTCATGTCCCGTGGCAGATTGATGACGCCGCGCACGACGGTCGGTAGATTCGTCATTCGAGCTTCGGGCTTCGGGCCTTCCGCTACTCCATACGGTTCGCCCAGGTCGTCGAGCACTTTGCGCGCCAGCACGACCGCCTCGGATTCGACCGCGTAGTAGAGCGGGAACCCGAAGGCCACAGCTTTGCACGGACCGCCGAGCCAGCGGATTCCGACCGGTTTCCCTGCGAAGCTGTCGCTTGCGGCGGAGTTGAAAGTAAGCACGGTGTCGGCGTCGCGCGGGTAGAGGACGTCCACGTAGGGGAACTTGCCCTCAAACGAGGTGAATATCTTGGTCGTATCGATGGAGACATCCGGGTAGCCGGACTGCCCGGTCGCGCCCAGGAAGTTGAGGTCCGGGCTCTCGCCCGCTCCGGTGAGGTGCAGGTCGTCGTACGGCATCTCGCCGGCCGAGAAGGTGTACGGATAGCCGCCCGAGCCCATCACTCCCAGCATCAGCTTCCAGCCGACGAGCCAGAGCCTGCCTCCGTATGCGAGGTAGTTGGCAATGCCGCTAACCGCCGGGTGAATCCGCTGCTGCGTATAGTCGTCCGCGTGCCAGACTATGGTCGAATAGGGACCGACGTCGCCGGCCTGAGGAACGTCCTCGGTCGCCACGTCCCAGTCGGTGTAGCGTGCACCCCGGAGCAGCGCGTGGTAGAAGGTGTCCTGCTGGGCGTCGCTCGGCATACCGCGCTGGCCGTTGCCGTCGCGGGTTTCGTCGACGAGCAGAATGCCGTGGTCGAGCGTTATCGGTTTGCCGCGGACCTCGGCCGAGTTCGGGCTTTCGTGCGCGGTCGAGTCCACCGCGGTGACGACATAGTAGTACATCGTGTCCGACATCAGGCCGGAGTCGCGAAAGGTGGTGTCAGCGACCAGCGTGCTGTTGACCTTCGCATAGCCGGAGCCATGTACGGTTGAGCGGTAGACGTTGTACCCGGCGAGGTCGAGCTCGGTGTTGTGAAGCCAGGTCGGTGCCATGCCCTGGAAAAAGGGCAGCGCGGAAATGCCGTTAGGGGCGAGCGGCTGGGTGCCGGGAACCGCGCTCTGTTCCGGGGCCGGGCCGCTCTCGTGACCGGCCGAGTCGAACGCGGCTATAGTCGCATAGTAGCGCGTCCCGTCGTTGAGCCCGGTGATACGGTGGTGCGATACGCGGCCGACCACAAGCGAATCAGTATACAGGCCCGAGGTCGTTCCCCACATCAGGCGATACCCGGCGAGGTCGGATTCGGTGTTTTCCTTCCAAGTAGCTTCGAGCGCGCCGCCCGTTCCCGCGTCCCAGAGCTGAAAGCTGTCCGGTGTGCCGGGCGACATCGCCATCGTCACCAGCGCGGCGATTCCCATCTTTGCGACCTCAGCGGCCAGCGGCATCGAGAGGTTGCCGATGGTATCACCGGTCGTGTGATAATAGGGATAGAAGTCGCCGTATTCCGCGCCGGCGGTAGCCTGGTAACCGTAGGCGTGGAACGACAATTGGTCGCTGCCGTAGGAGCCGATGATGACGTCATGGTCGAGGGTCGTGTATTGCTCGGCCATGTGGCCTTCCAGTTCGGCCAGCCCGTACGATGCCGAGTCGCAGAAAAGCGCGACTCCGAACCGGTTGCCGGGCCAGGCAATCATGTCGAAGTTGAGCGCGCCGGTGATGTCGGCATTCATGCCGCGCATCGCCTCGGCGTAGTGGAAGCTGCCGACGAGTCCCTGCTCCTCGCCGGTGAAGGCGATGAACTTGACGGTCTGGTCAAGCTCCTCGGCGGCCAGGATGCGCGCGGCCTCGAGCGCCATGACCGCACCGGAAGCATTGTCCTCGGCCCCGGGCGCGAGATTCCAAGGGTCCTCTGAAATCGCGTCCATGTGCCCGCAGATGATGGCGACCTTTTCCGGGTTGCGGTGGCCGACGATGGTGCCGATGACATTGCGCGGCCACGCGCCGCCGAGCTGGTAGGTGTCGAGCTCCACCGAGTCCATGCCCAGCGCGGTGAAGTAGTCGTAAACGTACTGCTCGGCCGCACGGCAGCTCTCGGCCCGCGAGTAGCGGGTCTGGAAGTCCTGCAGCCGCTGTATCTGGGCTTGAATCGAGTCGGCAGAAACGCCGGCGAGCAGCCGCTGGATGAGCGTGTCGGCAGCGGGGCGGAGCGAATAGGAGCGCTCGGGCGCGAGCCGGATCGGGCGGGGCTTGTCCGGCAACCGCACCAGCTCCGCGCCCAGCCGCGACGCCGCATCGGCCTCGGACGAGGAGAGCTGCATCAGCAGCGTGTTTTTTTCCTGCCAGAGCACGCGGCCGGACAGCGGCGAGCGGGCGCGAGTGGCGTATACGAGGTAGACGGCCTGGTCCGGCCCCAGCGACAGGCTGAGCGAGACGGACTTCGCGGCCAGGCCCGGGGCAGGCTGCGCGAAGACGAATCCGTCGGTGCGGGCGTACTCGAGCACGCCGGCCCGGGCCAGTTCTTCAAGCGCGGCCCGGCCGGACACAGGTACCACCGCAATCCGGCCCGGCGCGGCAGCGCCGACTGCGGCAATAACAGCAAGCAACAAGAAGCACGTAGTCCTGAATTTCATGATTCAGTCTCGGCAAACGCAGCGGCGGGGTCAAGCGGAGGCGGAAACCGATATGCCTGGGCAGCCGGGCGGCGGGACGACAGAGCCATGGTTGCATGCACACAGAAGCGAGTCAATGGTCGGCTTGACAGCGGGTCGGTCGGGAAGGTATAATCGTGAAGGCCGTCCGGGTGCGGCAGGGCAATGTCCTGCCCGGCAACGTGCCGGCCGGGGAGGGGCGTCGCACCTGAGACCGGATGTCGGTACGGCTGCCGAAAGCACGGACTCGTCCCGGCAGCAGAGATTCGCATTGACGACGCCCGAGCGTCGGAGGAGGCCCGTTGGTTCGACATCGCACCCGACC
>JAFGRF010000162.1 GCA_016935295.1 Caldifarciminota bacterium
GGCGGCAACCAGTCGCAGGCGGCGCGACTCCTCGGCATCTCCCGTGCGACGATTATCTACCGCATGAAGAAGCACGGGCTCTCATAGCTCGACCTGTCTATCTTCAGACAGCCACTGTAGCATAACAGACAGCTGGTAGCCGGCCGCGCGCGGCAGGCGCTCGGCCCGCGCTTCAGAGCCGATTCAGTGACTCGCTGGCACGGGTCGTGCTTTCTCCATCTCCGATGTGTGGATACGGAGCTTACAACTGGATTTTCGGCGCGACCTCTCTCGTGGTGTTCGGAGCACTCGTGGTGGCGTCCATTGTGTTTCTTGTGCGCTCCTTCAACCAGAAACCGGAGAGCAGAGACGATGAGTAGGCGCAGCCTGCTGGCGATCGCTCTTGTGGTCGGTGTCAGCTTGGCCGGGACCAGCGTTCAGCTTCACGGCGGGCTGTACTCGCGCTACACCTATGGAGCGATGGAGTCGGGCTTCACGTTGATGGGAGCCGAGGCCGACATCCAGGCACAGGTAACCGGTGAAACCCGCGACATCCTGACCGCTCTGGTTCAGCTACGTGCCGGCGGCGCGATGTCGGGCTGGACGATGGGGTTCCACTTCGGCGAGGCTTACGCGTTGCTGCCGCTCGGGCTGTCGCTGCCGACAGTCAAGGTCGGCCAGGCAGTGATTCCTTTCGGGCTGCTCGCCGACTATGACGTTCACGGACAGGTAATCCAGACACCATTTGCCAGGACCCTGGGTCTGCGCCTCGATCCGGGTCTCGGCGTCCTGGGCGTGCTCGGGCGCACTGACTACCGCCTCTGGTTGTCCAACGGAAACGGACCGGACATGATGGACAACGATAGAGGAAAGGTCGTTACCGCCCGAGTTGCGCCCAGGTTTCTTCTGGGCGATGCCGAAGTGACGCTTGGCCTGAGCGGTCTTGCCGGCTCGCTGCCGTACTGGTCATTGGACAGCCTCCCCAAGATGATTGAGGGCCCCCGGCTCTATGTGAGCAAATACCGGCTCGGTCTAGACAACAATGTAGACTGGGGACCCTTGATCATCAGGCTTGAAGGCTCAGCCGGCAAAGACTCATCGCTGTCCCAACCGCTCGTCTACGGATACTATGGAGAAGCCCGCTACGCAGTCACGCGCTGGCTGGAGCCGATTGTTGCCTACGACGGTTTCCACACCGGTGAAGGCTCGGCCCGCACGTTCAGCGCGGGGCTGAACTACTACCCGCCGGACATCTCGGCCTTCGAGATTCAGACTGCCTACCAGCGGAACTTCCTCAACACCGCGAGTCAGAACATGGAGGACTGGCATGTCATCGCACAACTTGCTGTTCGCTTCTAGCTCGAAAACGGGGATTGTCCCGCGCGCCGTTCGTTCCGACGGTGGCGAAGCCACACGCTCCAAGCGACTGTCCCCCGCTTTCGCCCCGCTAGTCATGCTGCTCTTGGCTGGCACCGCGGCGGCATCGCTCTGTGTGTGGCGGCAGCCGGATGCCGATATATCGGGAATCTTCGGTTCGGGCAGCTACAAGACGGTGTTTGCCGATATCACCGCCGTCCAGAAGCAGGAGATTGAGGAGCGGCTGGGCTTTCCCCTGGACGCGGACGAGACCCAGTTCAAGTACTTCCCCGTGTTCAAGGGCAAGGAGCGGGTCGGGACGGTGATGACCCACGCGGGCAAGGGACAATTCGGAGCCATCGAGGTCGTGGTGGCAGTGGTTGCCGGAGACTCCGGGCCCGTCATCAAGGAAGTGCGGATCCAGCGTGACCGGGAGAAGGCCAAGGCGGCCTTGCGCGGCAGGGAGTTCCTGGGCCAGTTCAAAGGCAAAGGTCTGAGTGACGCGTTCAAACTCGGCGACGACCTTGAGACCGCAGCCCCGGGCGCTGACAAGGCGTCGCAGGCGGTGGCGACCGCGGCCCGCAAGCTGCTCATTGTGTATGACGAGCTGGGGAGACCGTAGTGAGCTTCATCCGTTTCGCTCTGAAGAACCTGTTCGCCCACAAGACGCGGACGATTCTGACCATGGGCAGCATGACCGTGGCCGTGGCGGTGCTCTTCACACTCGTATCGTTCAACCGCGGGTATGAGAAGGCCTTGAAGACGCAGCTTCAGGGCATGGGCATCCACATGATGGTCGTGCCGGTCGGGTGCCCGTACGAGGCGGCGTCGCTCATCCTCAAGGGCGGCAAGATACCGAACTACCTGCCGGCCGATGTGCTGGACCAGGTGAACGCCATCCCGGGAATCGACGTTGCCGCCCCCGCTTTCATGAGTGGAATTGTCCGGCCCGACGAGGGTCGGACCGACATCTTTGTCGGTGTGGACTCGGCCACACTCCGGTTGAAGAACTGGTGGAAGATAGACGGACGCTTCCCCGAGAAACCGAACGAGGTCGTTCTCGGCAGTGACGTGGCGCTGATCGAGCAGTCCCACGTCGGCGACCAGATATACGTACCGGAGAAGGACGCCACGTTTGACATCGTGGGCGTCTTGGAACCGACGGGCAACGAAGACGACGGCATGTTTTACATCCCGCTGCAGACGGCCCAGAAGCTATTCACCGATACGACGATCGCGACGGCGGCTGGCAGCGTAACCGACAAGCTGACCGGCATCTCCATCCGGCTTAAGGACCCGGACGATGCGCCCGTCATCTCGGCGCAGCTGGGCAAGATCAGGGGCGCGGAAGTGATCACGATGGGAGAGCTGCTCGGCACAATGATGACGCTGATGGGCGCGGCCAAGTCACTGCTGCTCTCGATTGTCCTCATCATCATCGTCATCTCCGCCCTCGGCGTGCTGAATACCGTGCTGATGTCGGTGTTCGAACGGACCAAGGAGATCGGCGTGATGCGCGCGACCGGGGCAGCACAGGCCCACATCTTCGGGCTGATCTGGCTCGAAACCCTGATGCTCTCTCTGCTGGGTGGACTCGGCGGCCTCGGCCTGGCCTTGGTCGGTGCCCGGCTGCTCGAGAGTCTCGTCAAGAAGTTCCTGCCGCTCGCGCCAAGAGGCAGCGTCGTGGCGCTGGAGCCGGGCAGCTTCATTCTGATAGTGGCTTTCGTCATCGGCATCGCGGTGGTGGCCGGCTTCTACCCGGCACTCCGCGCCGCCCGGGCGAAGCCGATCGAGGCGCTGAGAAGCGAGTAACCCGTGATCTGGTTTCGGCTGGCATTCAAGAACCTGATTCGGCGCAAGACCCGGTCGATACTGACCGTGCTCGGCGTCGCCATCGCCATTGCGGTGCTCTACTCTCTGTTCCAGTTCCAGCAGGGCTACCAGTCGCAGCTCAAGGGCGAGCTCGGCGCGCTGGGCGCGCACGTGATGGTCGTGCCCAAGGGCTGCCCGTACGAGGCCGCGACGATCGCGCTGCACGGCGGCAAGTGGCCTCGCTACATGGACGAGGGTCTTCTCAAAGACGTGAAGGCAGACCCGGGCGTCGCCGAGGCCGCGGGCGTAATCATGGACGCGGTCTTCGCGCCGGGCAACAAGAACGTCATCCTGCTCGGGATAGACGAGGACTACATGAAGCTGAGGCCGGCGTGGCGCATCAACGGCCACTGGTTTGATTCGGATTCGTCCGTGATCATGGGTCCGACCGCGGCGCAGGAGGCCGGCGTGAAGGTCGGTGACATCTGGAACGTCCCCGAGAAGAACGTCCGGCTGCAGGTGGTCGGTGTGCTCAATCGCACCAACACTCAGGACGACGGGTTCGTCTTCGTGCCGCGCAAGACCTTGCAGAGGATGTCAGGCCTCGACGGCAAGCTCGTACTCATTCTCGTCAAAGCAAGACACGTCGAGCGGACCGACGACCTCGTTGCCTCACTCCGGGCCAGCGAGGTGGACATGAACGTCTTCCCGCTCTCCGAGCTGCTCGGCACGATTACGTCGCTGATGGCCAGCACCAGGGTGTTCGTTTCCGCCATCATCCTGATCGCCGTCATCCTCGGTGGCGTCGGTGTGCTCAATACGGTGCTGATGGCTGTGTTCGAGCGGACCAAGGAGATCGGCATGATGAAGGCGATGGGCGGATCGCGGGGCGACATCTTCAAGCTGGTCTGGGCCGAGACGATACTGACAGCAGTGATCGGCGGGCTGACCGGAGTGCTGGTCGCGCTGGTCTCCTCGCGACTGGTCGAAGCGCTGATTCGCGGCATGATTCCGTACGCGCCCAAGGGTTCCCTCATCGGTTTCGCGTTCCCCACCCTGGCGATGTGCATCGTTCTGTCGCTGGTACTCGGGCTGGTCGCGGGATTCTACCCCGCGTTCCGGGCCGCGAGCATCAGACCAGTCGAAGCCATCAAGGCGGAGTAGTTGTGAGGTCAGACGAAGTCAGAAGTCAGATCACAGAGGCTAGATCGCAGAATTGCGGACAAGACCCGGCCGTTCAGGCCAGGAGTCTGACCCGAACGTACCGCCGGGGGGCCGAGAAGATAAAGGCGCTCAAAGGCATTGACCTCGACATCAAGTGCGGCGAGTTCGTCGGCGTGGTCGGGCACTCGGGCGCGGGCAAGACAACATTGCTGAATCTCATCGGGCTCATGGACCGGCCGACCGAAGGCAAGCTCGGAGTTCTGGGTACCGACGTGACCCGGCGGGCTGTCCGTCTCGACGCGCTCCGGCGTAAGAACATCGGCTTCGTGTTCCAGGAGTTCTACTTGATGCCGACCCTGACCGCGACCGAAAATGTCCTCCTGCCCACAATGTGGGGCAAGGCGCGGGACATGACCGGAAGCGGCTCGGCGATTGTGGATCGTGTCCCAAGCCGAGATCGGGCAAAGAAGTTACTCGACCTCGTCGGCCTGGGTCATCGTATGACGCACAAGCCCTCCGAACTTTCGGGCGGCGAGATGCAGCGCGTAGCGGTGGCCAGGGCGCTCGTAAACAGCCCAAGACTGCTATTGGCCGACGAACCCACCGGCAACCTTGATACTGCAACCCGCGACGGCGTCTTTAGCCTCCTTCTGGCCTTGAACCGGGATTCCGGACTGACGGTGATTGTGGCGACACATGACCTGGGCCTGGAGTCCCGGTTCACGCGGGTTGTTAGACTGGAGGACGGAGCCATAGTCAAATGACGAATGACGAATTCCGAATGACGAATGGCAGAAGGCTGCTGGAGGCGAGGGACCTGTGGCGGAGCTACCATCGTGGCAGCGAGACCATCCACGCCCTGGCCGGATTGAACCTGACTCTTGCCCCGGGCGAAATCGTCTCGATTGTCGGGCGCAGCGGCTCGGGCAAGACGACTCTGTTGAACCAGATCGGGTGTCTTGACCGGCCCTCGAAGGGCAGCCTGAAGATTGCCGGCACCGAGGTCACCGGACTCAAGGAGCAGGAACTGGCCGGAATCAGGCGCGACCATATCGGGTTCATATTTCAGCTCTTCTACCTCATACCGACGCTGACCGTGGAAGAGAACATCCGGCTGCCGCTCATCTTCGCCCGCAAGCATGACGAGCAGCGGGTCAGCGAGCTGATTGAGCGGATCGGGCTTTCGAAGTCCCGCCGGGCTCTGCCGAAGCAGCTTGACGGGGGAGACATGCAGCGAGTGGCAATCGCCCGGGCCCTGGTGAACCGGCCGAAGATTCTGCTGGCGGACGAGCCGACCGGCCGGCTCGAGAAGAAGTCGCGCGGTGCGGTGCTCGGGATCTTCCGGGAACTGGCGCAGGACGGGCTGGGCGTCATAATGGCGACGCACGACCCGGAACTCGCGCGCGACGCGCACCGCAAGCTTGAACTCTCGGACGGCAGAGTCGTTAGCGAAGAAGATTACACTCAAGACAACAAGCAGCAAAAGGAGCAGATGTGAAGCACATAGGATTGACTCTGATACTGGTAGTTGCCGCGGTCATCGTCGGCTGCGGCGCGAAGACGGGCGCGGCCGGGGCGCATGCGTATGGCAAGGCCATACCCGCGGACATGACCGTGACCACGGCCAAGGCGATCCTCGACAACCCGCAGGAGTGGGAAGGCAAGGACGTGCTCGTGGCCGGTAAGGTAA
>JAFGRF010000163.1 GCA_016935295.1 Caldifarciminota bacterium
CATGCTGGGAAGACGCGGCCGGGTCCGCCAGTTGGGCGACGACTTCAACGCAATGGTCTTCAGTACCAAGACGCTCGTTGATGAACTGCGCCAGCAGCGCGAAGCCCTCGGTGCCGTCGTGCGGTCGATCCAGGAGGGGCTGGCCGTAGTGGACAGCTCCGGCCGGATTGTCCTGGCAAATGCCAGCTTTCGGAGACTCACCGGAGAGCCCAAAGCCGAGGGGCGATACTACTGGGAAGTCATAAGAGAGCCGGACTTCATCGAGTTGATCCGGTCGGTTACGCCCGACAACCCGACCGCGGTCCGGGAGTTCGAGCTCGCCGGCCGGGTCTTCGCCTGCAGCGCCAACTACCTGCCGGCGGCCCGCCAGGTTGTGCTCACTCTCCACGATAACTCCGAGGTCACCCGTTCTGCGCAGATGAAGCGGGACTTCGTCCAGAACGTGTCCCATGAACTCCGCACGCCGCTGACCGCCATCAAGGGTTTCGCCGAGACCATGGAAACCACAATCGACCACGGCAACCGTGCCTACCTCGAAACCATCATCCGGAACACCGACCGGCTGGTCAGCCTGGTACAGGACCTGCTTACCCTCTCCGAACTCGAGGAACGCGGAGCAGAACTCCAGCTTGAAGCCGTCAACCTGAAAGAAGTAGCGGAGCAGATGCTCAAGCTCTTCGACAAGGCCGCGCGCGACAAGGGTCTGGCGCTGAAGCTGTCTGCCTCAGCCTGGACCGGAACGCTTCGCGCCGACCGGTTCAAGCTGGAGCAGGTCTTCACCAACCTGCTCGATAACGCCATAAAGTACACGGAGAAGGGCGAGGTCGAAATCAGGCTGAAACGCGAGGCCGAACCCGACGCGCCGATTAGGGCCGTCATCGAGGTACGCGACACCGGGCCCGGCATCTCGGCCGAGCACCTGCCCAGGATATTCGAGCGATTCTACGTCGTGGACAAGGGCCGCTCGCGCCAGCTCGGCGGCACCGGGCTCGGCCTCTCCATCGTCAAGCACATCGTTCTCCTTCACGGCGGCGAGGTCTCGGTGAAGAGCACCCCGGGCGCCGGCACGACCTTCCGGGTCACGCTGCCCGCCGCCTGACCGCGGCCCGCCGGGCAGTACGGCCTTCGCGTCGCTTAGCCTCCACCAGACAACCTCCCTGTAACCAGCTAACACCCGCCCGCTACAATCGTAACGAGATGAATACCCACGCGCCGTTCGCTTCATTCTGCCCGAACGCGCCACGTGGGCATCGGTTCTGTCTCAGGCAGGGTAGAGTACTCCCGCTCTCCCCTGCCGTCGGTTATGGTCAAAGGCCGCACCGGAAGAAAGGAGGCCGCGGCAGTGAAAATCGTTCATCTTTCCGACCTGCACTTCTCCAGCGAGTGGTTTGCTGGCGCCGAGACTGAGGTCGACATCGTCCTGGCCGGCCACGGACATGTGCCCCATTTCTGCAGCCACGGGCACACCCAATTCGTCACCGCCGGCGCCGCCACGTTGTGGAGAACGGCCGGCGGGGCTTTCCCGTCATTCAATTTCGTAACCATCCAGCAAGGGATGATTTGGATGCAGCTGGTCGACGTCAGCGGCGGCTGGGGTACGCAGACCATAGCTACAGCAAAGCTGCGCCGGGAAGTGGCGCCGCATCGGGTCCTGCCGCGCATTACGCCGCCCTTCGCCTTCGAGGCCGAGAAGTTCGGCTCGCATGTCCCCGAAGAGAACTGGCGACACCGGCTCGGCATACCACAGGTGCTGGACTTCCCGCCGCTTCGCGGCTAGCCTGCGTCAGGGCGCAGCGTGACGAAGCTGTCTTACGCGAACCCGCGCTACCGACCACTCTTTTCTGTCGGGTCATAGTCACAAGAGCCGTGGGACAATGCCGGACAGATCCTGCGGCGCAATAGCGAGATGTTCCGGCGTTGACAAACAAGGAAGGAGGATTAGACTTCGGTTGACTGATGTCGGGTCGTATCTCGGCTCCGGCGCCGAAGTACGCCCCGAGTCTGCGCTCCAACATGGGGAGCATCTAACTGAGCACAGATGACGCATCTACCGCTACTTGACGAAACGACGGGCAGTCCGATGCGCCCGATGAGACCGAGAATGGGCATCCGGGCCGCGTGTGACCTTCTCGCCCCGCGGCGCCGACTTGAGGACCTGTTCGTCGGCCAATCCCGCTATCCATGAAGGCTGAATCCAAGGACGCACCCACCGAATCCGGCAGGCGACCAGAGCGCGCCCCCCTCGACTTCATGGCCATGGTCTCTCACGACCTGCGTACCCCGCTGGCGGCAATAAAGGAGGCACTGTCGCTGCTGTCCGAGACCGCGTCCGGGCAACTCGACGAACGTCAGCGCCGGTATCTTGACGTTGCCCGCGAGGAGATCGACCGGCTCAACCGGATGATCGGCAACATCGTCGAGGCCGCGCGGATCGACGCCGGCAAGGTTGTTTTGCACAGAGCCGCCGTCGACCTGTCCGAACTGCTGAACACCACAGTCGAAAGCCTGTCACTGCTCATAAACAAGCGCAACCTTGCCGTAGAGCGCAACATCGCCTCGAGCCTGCCGACGGTGACTGGCGACCGGGACAGGCTGCTCCGTGTTTTCGGCAACCTGCTCGACAACGCCATCAAGTACTCGCCACCGGGCGGGACGATTCGCGTCGGTATCGGGCCGGTCGCCCCGGGCTCCCGCTTGCCTGCCCAAGCAGGAGTTGTGGCCGATACCGGGTATGTCGAGGTTTCCGTTTCTGACGACGGTCCCGGAATCCCGGCGGAGTTCAACGACCGGGTATTCGGGAAGTTCGAGTGCGTTGACCCTTATGGCCCCGGTACCGGGCTGGGCCTCGCCATTGTCCGTACGGTAGTCGAGATGCACCGCGGCCGGGTCTGGGCGGAAAACAGCCCGGGCAAAGGGACCAGGTTCCGCTTCATACTACCCATCAAGGGGAACTCGTGAGCGTTACCGTCCGCAGTTCGACCGACGGCATGACGCAAAGCTTGATTTCACCACCAGCCGCGCGGTATACTGCATTCTGTGGAACCGCTCCAAAGGCCGGATCTCGCCGGGGCCTCCTGCGGACAGAACCGCACCCCGGCTGGACTCGGGATAGCAGCAACGTCGGCGAGGCAGACACGTACAATTTCACCCTGCCTACCAAGGAGGACGCATGACTAAGAAGAAGATACTTGTGGTTGAGGACGATGCCGGCCTGCGAGAGATGGTCAAGAGCCGACTCGAGAAAGAGGGCTTCGGGGTAGTCACCGCGGCGGACGGCTTCCAGGCCGTCGTCACGGCGCGGCAGGGCGATCTGGACCTTGTCATTCTCGATCTTATCCTCCCCAAGATGGACGGCTATTCCGTCTGCCAGCTCCTCAAGTCAAGCGGAGCAAAGACGCCGATCATCATACTGAGCGCTCGCACGTCACCAGAGGACGTTCGCCGCGGCCTCGACATGGGCGCGAACGCCTACATTCCCAAGCCGTACAATGCGCAGGTTCTGATGGACAAAGTCCGGGAACTGCTGTTCCCCGAAGAGAAAGCGAAGGCTCCGGAGGCTCCGCCGAAGCCCGCGGCCGAACCCAAGCCGGCAGCCGCGCAGGCAGTTGAGCCACCGCCCGTTCCGGAGAAGTCAAAAGCGGAACAAGAGGCCGCGGAGCGACGTACCAGGGAGTTGGCCGAGGCCAGCGCTCGCGCCGAAGCCGAGCGCCGGCGCCAGGAGGAGACACGGAAAACCGCGGCGGCACCGGCCGGAGGCGCAGTACTCGACGAAGCGGCACGAAAAGAGCTCGAGGAAGAAGAGCGCAGGCTGGCTCAGAAGCGGGCGCGGCTGGAAGCCGAGGCAAGGGCCAAGGCTGAGGCCGAGCGCAAACGCAGGGAAGAAGAACAGAGGATTGCGGCCCAGCGCGCCAGGGAAGAAGCCGAAGCCAAAGCCAAAGCTGAGACCGAGCGCAAGCGCAAGGAGGAAGAGGCCCGGCTCGCCGCCCAGCGCACCAGAGAAGAAGCCGAAGCCAAAGCCAGAGCTGAGGCAGAACGCAAGCGCAAAGAAGAAGAGGTGCGACTCGCCGCCCAGCGCGCCCAAGAGGAGGCCGAAGCCAAAGCCAAGGCTGAGGCCGAGCGCAAGAAGCGCGAGGAAGAGGAA
>JAFGRF010000164.1 GCA_016935295.1 Caldifarciminota bacterium
AGGTAGTATACTCACTACTAGATATAGTTATACCTGACTTTGTACCTCCTGGCCTATCTCCGGGTGGCCGGGGGCTAGCCCCGGTGCAGGGTACTGGGGACAACAGTCAAGTTCTATAAGAGGATTTGGTGGAAGTAGTAGGTGTAGTAGTAACACCGTATGTATGATTGCCAGCTTTGGACAGCAGCAGCGCTTGCTCTGCTGGCCATAGCGAGTTATAATCAGGACGTAATAGGAATACGCGCCTGAGTGTTTGCCGGTGCGAGCTTCCGGATGTCGCCGGCAGCGACTGGAGGCGCGGAAGGAGCAATATGCCGGGCAGATTTCACGACAACGCTGACCGCGACTTCGCGTATCGCATCAAGACTACGCCGGAGCGCGTGAAGCAGACCAGCGAGGCTTCCCGCGAGAGGACCGTGCAGCGCCACCTCGACAGGCAAACGGAGCTTGCTGCCTTCGAGATTCAGGCCAAGAAGGCGATTGACCCGACCGGCGTGCCATCGACGCTCTACGTGTCGTATCTCAACTACTGCCGTGAGATATGGAAGAAGCACAACACCTATGGTGGAGCGGTGCTGGAGAACGAGATTGAGGCCATCATCGCCAAGTGGAAGGTACGCCAGCTCGATGAGGCGGTTCTCAGAAAGCTGAACATGGAGCTTTTTTCCATCCGCAGCTAGCGCAGTACTGGCCGGAATTGCCCCGGAACGGACCAACCACAGAGGCCGCCGAGAGCACAGAGCGGGTGAATACCCGGAGTCCGGGCTGCGCCCTCAGAGTCTCTTTGGTTCAACATCGATTCAGGTGGACCGCGTGCGGTTTGACTCGCCGCAGGTCTGCTTCTAGCATCTTGGCGTGAGCATCGCTGTCGCGGACCAGAACCGCGTTCGAGAAGAGTCGCGCATCACTGTGGCCGGGATGGCCGTCAATGTTCTTCTGACCATCGGGAAGGTAGCGGTCGGGCTGCTCTTCAATTCCGCCGCCATTATCGCCGACGGGCTTCATTCAGGCTCGGACCTGGCCAGCGATGCCGCAGTACTGTGGGGCATATCGGCTTCCCGGCGCCCGGCCGACGCCGACCATCAGTACGGCCATTCCCGCTACGAGGCAATCGTCACCATGGTCGTCGGATTCCTGCTCGTGGTCGCCGCGCTCTGGGTCGGCATCGAGAGTGTTGGCACCATGCAGGTCAGGCATAGCGGGCCGACTTCGTGGCTGCCTTTCTGTGCTGCCCTGGCGACCATCGTCGCCAAGGAAGTGCTCTACCGGCTGACGGTTCGGGTGGGCCGCAAGCACAAGAACTCCTCAATCGTGGCCAACGCCTGGCACCACCGGTCGGACGCCTTCTCGTCTCTGGCTGCAGCAGTGGGCATTGCCGGCGCCACTGCGGGAGGTCCGCGCTGGGCATTCCTGGACCATTTGACCGCGGTCGTGCTTGCCGCCTTCCTCGTCATCATGGGTGTTCGGATTGTCCGTGACGCGATGCAGGAGCTTTCCGACCGGGCGCCGGACCCGGCGACCAAGGAACGGATTCACGCGGCCATCGTCGGTATCAAGGGCGTGGTAGGGTTTCATGCCTGCCGTGCCCGACGTTCAGCCGGGGTCATCGACATGGACGTACACGTCCAGGTAGCACCGGACATGACGGTGCGGGCCGGGCACGACATTGCCACCGCGGTCGAGGAAGCTGTGCAGAAGGCGGTGCCCGAGGTTACGGACGTCGTCGTTCACATCGAGCCGCCGGAGTAGTCCTCCCTGCCGTTTCGAGCGAAGTCAGAAGCCGGAAGCTAGAGCACAGAAGCTAGAATCGCCAGACTCGGGCGCAGACCGCCAAGGACGCCAAGACCGCCAGAGGATGACGCGAAGGCGAGCCCGCGGCCGAAGTCAGAAGCTAGAAGCTAGATTGCAGAAGCTAGAAGTCGGCGCCGGTCTGCGCTCCAGAATCTGGCTTCTCGCTTCTAGCTTCGTCTGTGCAGAGACGACCGCCTGAGTCGGGGATCCGGAGTTTTACCACAAAGACACCAAGACACGAAGAGAACAGAGGTTCGGGAACAGACTCCTCCGGTCTGGATCCCTGGGCCTCTTTGTGCCTTTGTGCCTTGGTGGTAAGATTCCTTTCCTGCCGGGCTTCCGGATTCGGAGATTCACCACCTAGACACCAAGACACGAAGAGAACAGAGGTTGCGGAACAGACTCCTCCGGTCTGGATCCCCGGGCCTCTTTGTGCCTTTGTGCCTTGGTGGTGAGATTCCTTTCCTGCCGACCTTCCGGATTCGGAGATTCACCACAGAGACGCCAAGACACCAAGACGGGCTACGGCACAAGGGCGTCCGGACTTCTGACTTCCCGCATGTAACATCTGACGTCTCACTTCGATCGGCGGCCGGCGCAATTCCCACCGGACTTGACAAGACCGGCGGGGGTTGTACAATCACGCTACAGGGGCGTGACCATGGCCGGTTGGTAAGGCACCGATGCTGTCAAGGCGGTGTAGCGAGACCGCCACCGGGCGTGGCCGGCGCCCGCTATCTGCAGAATGCACGCTGAAGGAGGCAGAGATGAGAGACGGACCGAGAACGGTTGTACTGCTGCTCGCGATCATCGCGGTTGCGGGCCTGAGCAGCGCGCTGGGCGAGACGCTTTCCGTCGGGCTCAGCGACATCGCCATGATAACGGGCAACGTCAGGAACAACAACGTGGCGCGTATCGTGCTCCACGTGGACGTACCCAAGCAGGTACAGAGCGCCAGAATCGACTTCGCAGAACTCACATTCCCCGCGTTTCTGACAGATACTAGTCAGGCCGCCGTCTCAATCGTAACCCACTGCGCGCAGACGGCGTGGGGGCGCGACAAGGTGACGTGGACGATGCCGTGGAAGCGGCACGGAGGTGACTTCGACTCGCTGAGCTGTTCGTGGTACATGGCGCTGCCTGGCCGCAAACATCCCGTAGCGCTCGATATCACCAAGACCGTCCGGAGCTGGCAGCGCGGCAGGAACAACTACGGGTTGTTCCTGAAGCGGCCGGACGCGGAGGGCGACGGTTTCCTGGGCGAGCGCGAACGTTTGCGCGAGGCGCTGAAATCGGCCCGCGTGCTGTTCTACTTCACTCCCGTCAAAGAGTAATCCAGGCGAGGAGCGAGTATGCGCTCACCGACTGTCTTCGTAGCGCTTCTGGCGCTTTCGACCTGCGTGTTCGGCACAGGCTGGGACGGGCAGCAGATGGTCAACCGGCCGGATGCAGATACTGCAGAGGGACAGCCGTGCATTGCGCTCGACAGCGCTGGTTGTCCATGGATCGTCTGGGATAGAAACTGCACTGACACCACCATGCTCTACACTCGGTGGCAAGGCAGCCGCTGGGATGAGCAAAGTGGCGCGGGCGCCAATGCGCCCGGGGTGGCCGTCCGACTGCGGCCTTCCATCTGCTTCGACTCTCGTGGACGAGCTTGGTTGGCATGGCACAATGTCCATTCGAATGACAGGCGAGACATTGCCGCCTGCCATTGGGACGACTCTCTGTGGACTCCGGAGCAGCATGTCAGCCCGCCAGAATCGACCGACCGGTACTTCGCGCCGAAGGTTAGCTGTGGAGGTGGACAGGTCTGGTGCGTCTGGTACGGAGGACCCAGCGACGGCCTGCCCTACTCGGTATTTGCGAGCCGCTGGGACAGCCTGAAAGGTAGCTGGACCCCAGAGACGCGCGTGAGTCCGCCGGACAGCAACCACCACTGGTGGTGCGACGTGGCAGTTGACTCCGTAGGAACTCCTCACGTCGTCTGGTGCACTCACCCGCTGTACACAGTCTTCTATAGCTACTTCGACGGCCAGCAGTGGGTCGAGCCGATTCCGGTGAATGACACCACGCAGGTCACAGCTTCGCCTTGGGCGAGTCCGCGCATCGTGATAGACCGGACTGGCGTGATGCACCTGTGCTTCACCGGTGCAAGGGTAGGGGCTTCGCACCGCGACATCTTCTACACGCGCAACGACGTCTCCGGTTGGGCGCCCTGCCAGATGGTCACGCGCGACAGCCTATACGACGAATGGTACTCCGACATTGCCGCCAACAGACCCGACAACGTATGGGTGGTCTGGAACCGCCAGAACGAGGGTTCTGACCAGTTCCGGGTATATGCATCACACTGGGACGGAACAGCATGGTCGTTCGAGCAGCGGCTTGATGACACCACTTCATACTACGACTTCGATCCCGTCGTATGCCTGGATGACGACGGTTACCCTTGGGTCGTATGGTCGGGGACTACCTACGGCGCCACCGATGACGTGTACTACAATAGGTACATGTCGCATGGGAGCCTGGTGGGAGGGCCGCACGGAGCGTGCGGCAGAGCCTTCACGCTCGCGGTCACCTCGCCTGCGCGCCACGGAATACGTTTCAGTTTCTCAATCGCACAGAACGGCCGCGTCGGGCTAGTGGTCTATGACGTGCTGGGACGCTGCATCAAGCGCGTGGTGGACGGAGTTCTGCCTGCGGGCCAGCATTCGGCTGTGTGGAACCGGCGCATGGCTGACGGCGAGCCTGCTCCTGCGGGAGCCTACATCGGTCGCCTGGATGCAGCAGGGTGCGTGGCGAAGTGCAGATTCACGCTGGTGTCTGACTAAACTAGTAGAGGAGAAGACATGAGAATCACTGAGAGAATGCTGTTGCTGGCTTTCGTGGGGGCGCTCACCGCTGTCGCGTACGGCGTGCCCATTCGAGTGCCAGAAGACTACACGAGTATCCAGCTGGCGGTCACCAATGCCAGCGACGGTGACACAATCTCGGTTTGGGGCCCGCCGCCGGGCCAGCCGTCTAATCCGCCGTATCACTACTACGAGAACGTGAACTACGCATTCAAGAGCCTAGTCGTTGCGAGCCGGTGCTTTCTGCCGAATTGGCAGGGCTGCACGCCGACTTGGGATTCGGTGGTCATCGACGGCGGGCAGTCCGGTCCGGTCGTGTCGATGGGCGGGTCTGATGACGCGGTGCTGACGGGGTTCACGATCCAGAATGGGTTTAACTACTCCAGTGGTGGCGGGGTCAACTGCGGGAAGGGCCACATCCTGAAGAACCACATTCGTAACAACTACACCGCGTCGCGAGGGGGCGGGGTGTTCTTCGGGAACTGGGCCGGCAAGTGCTGGATAGACGACAATCTGATCGAGAATAATACTGCTCTTATGGGAGGCGGTGGTATCGAGGTGGAAGCCAAGTGTTGCTACATCCGGCGGAATGTCGTCATGGGTAACACGACTCCGAACTACGGCGGCGGCATGAGACTATTGTACTATGACCCGATGCAGACCGGGCCACTTCCGAATCCAGACGACAGCGTCACGGACAACGTGGTTGTTGCCAACCACCTGACCGGGTCGGACCCGAAAGGCGGCGGCATCTTGGCCTGGGAGTGGCCGCGGCCGGCTCGCAGGAATGTGGTGACAGACAATGACAGCAACGGTGTATACGTACACGCTCAGTACGTCGGGCCGCTGGACTTGGGCGATGCCGACGACCCGGGCCTCAACGTTCTGATGCGGAATGGTAGCTACGACCTCGTGGACTCGTCTTTCGGTCAGAATCCTACTCTGGTCCATGCAATTGGGAACTACTGGGGCTACCTGGACACCCACACAATACTCGGGCGCATTCTATCCTATCCGTCCTCGAACGTGCTGTACGACCCGGTGGCGGCGTCCAGCCAGTGGTTCGATGTCGATCTCACTCCAGTGTCCACCTGCTCGACCGACGTGCTGGTGACGAGCGCGCTGCGGGTGACCCGTTCGCTTACCGTCGTTCCCGGCAAGAAGTTCGTGTTCTACCTCGACCCTGACACGTCTGGAATTATCCCCGAACTAAACGTGTCAGATTCGGGCACGGTGCTGACTTCGGTCGGCACGGCCAGTGACACCATCAAGTACGTGCCGCAGCAGACCACGAATCCCAACCGCCTGGCCTGCTGGCAGGGAATCCGGGTGCATTCGTCCGCGCACGCGCAATTCGAGTGGAGCGAGATCAAGGGTGCCTACTGCGGAATCGACGTTGGTAGTCCTTACGGTAAGGTGGAAGTGAAGAACTCCAGGCTCGACAGTTGCCGGTTCGCGGGCGCGTATGGCCACTTCGGGTCGCTGGATGTAGACTCAAGCGACGTCTCATGGAATGGGGTCTACGGAGTCCGCTACGAAACGCATAGTGATCCGAATCTGCACTGCTATGTGGGCTACTGCACCATTAGCAGCAACGGTTTCGCCGGCGTGTCCCTTACCGGCATCGGACCTCTGCCGTATACTAATCACTACGATCGGATTGAGTACAATCAGATTGATGGCGGCGACATAACATTGTACGGAGTCGAAGTCAGCGACACCTGTTGCTGGCCCGCTATCGCTGACAATCAGGTCTCCGGGTGCGCTCAAGCGGGTATGGAGATTTGGACTGCCCCCAATAGCGTGGACACGCAGTTAAGAGGGTTTTCTCATCTGCTTTTCGTACTCAACCGGGCTCAAGTAGCCCAGA
>JAFGRF010000165.1 GCA_016935295.1 Caldifarciminota bacterium
ACCTCGCGGGCGTACTGGTAGGCGACCCCGTCGCAGATGATGCCGAGCTTTTTCGAGCCGGTCTCGACCCGGTTGAGGTCGCTCTTTTCGTTCCAGGCGCGGACCCGGTCGAGCCGCTTCTCCAGGTCTACGTGGCGCACGCGGGCGAAAGCGGGCAGGACCATGGTCCGGGCAATCCTCTTCTCGTAGGGTTTGACCGGGTGGTTCTGCCGTTCTCCGACTTCGACTACGCTCGAGGAGTGGGCGCTGCGCGTGGTCAGGCGGAGGAGGACCGGGATGTCGAACTCTTCGGAGATGTCGAACGCCCGGCGGGTGAAGTCCTTTGCCTCCTGCGAGTCGGACGGGCAGATGACCGGGATTCGCGCCATCAGGCCGTAGTAGCGGTTGTCCTGCTCGTTCTGGGAGGAGTGCAGCCCGGGGTCGTCGGCAGTGACGATGACCAGGCCGCCGTATGCGCCGATGTAGGCCGCGGAGAAGAGCGGGTCCGCGGCCACGTTCAGGCCGACGTGTTTCATAGTGGCCAGCGCGCGGGCTCCGGAAATAGAGGCGCCCAGTGCGACTTCGAGCGCTACCTTCTCGTTCGTGGACCACTCGCAGTAGACGTCTTTGTAGGTGGAGAGGGCTTCGAGTATCTCGGTCGAAGGTGTGCCTGGGTAGGCGGCCGCCACGTGGCAGCCTGCCTCCCAGGCTCCCCGGGCTACGGCTTCATCCCCGGAGAGTAGCTTCTTTGTCATAGCTTCTTTCCTTTTCCTTGCCTGACAGCACGGCGAGGAGGTGCGAGGCCATGGCGGCCATTTCTTCCTCACCGGGGAACACGAGTATCTTCAGTTTGAGCGGCGCCAGCCACTTCTTCAGGTCAGTCAGGAACTTCTCCGACAGCGTCAGCCCGCCGGTCAGGACGATCGCGTCCGGCTTGCCCTCGCAGGCGACTGCGAAGGCCCCGATTTCTTTCGCGATCCGGTAGACGAGCGCCCGGTAGACGAGCGTTGCCGGCTTGTTCCCGGCGGCGACCGCCTTTTCTACCTTGCGGATGTCGTCAGTGCCGAGGTACGACACGAGTCCGCCTTTGGTTGTCAGCAGCCTGAGCATGGCCAGCTCGGTGTACTTGCCCGAGTAGCAGGCCCGGACCAGGCCGGAAAGAGGCAGGGAGCCGGAACGCTGCGGGGAGAAGGGGCCGTCGTCATTGGCGTTGGTCGCATCGACCTGCCTGCCGCCGACGTGCGCGGCTACGGTGATGCCGGTGCCGAGATGGGCGACCACCAGGCGGCACTTCTCGTAGGGCTTCTTGAGCTTCTTGGCCGCGGCCTGGGCCACGGCATGGCAACTCAGGGCGTGCGAGAGCGCGACCCGCTGGATGCCGTTGAAGCCGGATATCCGGGCGATGTCGCGGAATTCGTCGGTGGATTCGGGGTCGACGAAGTAAGCAGGGATGTCAAGTTCCTGCGAGAGTTCATACCCGATGAGCGGGCCCAGCAGGGCGGGATGGAGTGTCTGGTACTGGCCGTGGCGGATGTCGGCTGCTACCCGGGGCGTTATCCGGTAGACGCCGCTCTGCAGTGGCTTGAGCGGGCCGCCGCGCGTGGCAATCGCATTGAGCTTGGAGGTGTCGAAGTCATGCTTGGCCAGAACTGAGAGGACCGCGGACTTGCGGAGTTCATACTGGTCGAGGACGTGGCCGAAACGGACGAGCTGGTTCGGCGGGTGCTCGATCGACTCGGAGAATACTGGTCTAGGACCGTTGAAGACTGCTGCTTTCGTGGACCCGCCGCCAGGATTGATGACCAGGATCCACATTGCATCAGTGTATACCCGCGGGCACGCAAGTCAAATGTTTGGACGCCTGATACGGAGGGCTGCTCCTGGCCCGGCTCAGGGCCGGCGAGGCTTCGAGGGAGCGATGGGCCGGGCGGCGAAAAGCACCTTGTGGAAGTGCAGGTGCAGCACGGCCGGGGCGAAGCCGCAGGCGCGGAACAGGCGCAGGTAGGGCTCCAGCGCCAGCGGATGCTCGTGGTCACGATGACGGGAATCGGCGAAGCAGCCTGAGAGCTGGCCTGTCCTGATTCCGGTGCGGCTCTGGAGCCGGCGCAGCACTGCGGTATGGGCGCTGCGCAGATTCTCCAGGTCCAGGGCAATGCGGTCGATGAAGAGGAGCATTCCGTCAGGTGCCAGGTTCTTGCGGCAGAACCTGAGCAGCCTGCGCTTGGCCGGGTCGGTGAGTTCGTGGACCACGTCCACCAGGATGATGAACCGGAATGGTCGGTCCGGCAACTCCAGCCGTTCGGTGCGGCCAAGGTCAGCGCAGACGAAACGGCATTGCTGCGCATAGGCGGCAAGGCGCTTCCGCGCGAACTTGAGCATCATCTCCGACCGGTCCACGCAGACGAACCTCGCGACCGGCAGTTGTTCGAGGATGCGCTCTTCGATCTTGCCCGTGCCGCAACCGAGGTCGAGTATCCGGGCGCCTCTTCGCCAGTTCTGGGTGATTGTTGCAGCCAGGATGTCGAGTTGTTCGAGCTTGAGAGGATTGGAGGGGCGCTTGTCCCAAACCCGGACGAAGTCCTCGTCGCCCCAGCGGCCAGGCGAGCAGGGAGAATTTCTAATTGGCAATTACTAATTCCTAGTCAGGGTCCACATGGAGGCCACGAAAGCACGAAGGACACGAAGCAGACTGTGGACTCTGGACTATGGACCGCGAATTTCCGGATGGACGTAGACAGAAACGAATGCGACGAAGACGACGTCTGCACCCGAGAATCCTTGGACCGATCCGTGTCGTGTATTTCGTGTCTTCGTGGCTTTGTTCCCGACACAGCGTGGACGCTCAGGTCACCGGCGTCCGTCATTTCGCAGAGAGCATCCACTTGACCGCTTGCTTCAACTGCTGCTCCGGTACAGTGTGGCCGCCCTTGAACTCGGCCCAGGTAACGCCGAAGCCCTTGCGCTTGAGGAAGTCGCGGGTCGACGTACCGTACTTGAACTCGACCATTCGGTCTTCTTTCCCGTGGGAGGCGAAGACCCTCAGACCTTTGGCTGCAGCGTAGTCAGCGGAGCTGAAGCTCATGGTATCCAGACCGCCACCAAAGCAGATGGTGCCCTTGAACAAGTCGGGGTGGGCGATGCCGGTGCGATAGGCCATGAAGCAGCCTTGGGAGAATCCGAGCAGCCAGGTGCCGTTGGTGTGGTAGCGTGCGCCGAGTTCCCGAGCCGCATCGGCGATGTAGTCGCTCGACAGTACGGCTGAGCGTTTGTCCACAGTGCTGTCGTCCCGGTTCCACGTGGACCAGGAATACCCGAGGTCTCGACCGGCGCCGAAGGCGTAGGGCGCCTGCAGGCAGACGTAGATGATGTCCGGGTTCCCCGCGCGCTCGTACAGCCTGGCGAAGGACTTCGGGTTCGCGCCGTAGCCGTGGAGTCCGATGACGAGAGGGTAGGCGCGGGTTGAGTCGTAGTCAGCGGGCAGCCGGACGTAGCCGGGGACCAGGCAGGTTGCTTCGATGTTTACCTGCATCCCGGCGCGCGCGCCTGCGCTTTCGGCGTGAGCGGCGAGGCTGTCAACCAAAGATGCAAACACCGGCCGCGTCCGGACCGAGTCGAAGTCCGGGTCTTGTTTGACGTGTCCGATGTCATCGAAGCCGGCGCGGAAGGCACGTCTCAGGTAGAGCGTGGCCAGGCTATCCTGCTTGAGCAGGCCGTAGCAGCAGGCGAGGTTGTAGATATCTCCTGAGTTTGTGACGTCGTGTTCGAGCGCCTCCAGGTAGAGGCGAGCCGCTTCGTTGTACCGGGCTGCCTGGTAGGCAGCGTTCGCTGCCCGGCCGATGGAGTCGAGCGGGAAGTCGAGGAAGTCACCCACAGAGGGGTCGAGTTCGTTCACAGCCGGTTGAGCCCAGGCAAAGGCGACCAGAGCAGCGACGGCCGCCACGGTGAGAAGCATCGCGGAATACCTCGTGTGCGGCGTCATGGGTTGGCTTTCCTGATCTGCTCGGCAATCGTGTCGAGTTCGGGTTCGCTGAATGGCGGCTTCATGCGAGCCTGCGCAAAATGGTGCATCGCCAGTGTCTTGTCGAGCAGGTTCTCTTCGCCTTTGATGCTCGGAATCAGCAGCATGTGCAGGTGGGGGACACGGGTGCCGCGGATGAGCATGGTCACGTACTCGCAGTCGAAGGCGTGTTTGAGTTTGCGGGCCATCACGTAGCAGGACTTGAGGAATGGACCGGCGATGCCGTCCGCCGGCTCGATGTCGGTGAACCACTCCACGTGCTTCTTCGGAATCACGAGCGTGTGGCCGCGGGAGATGGGGTAGAGGTCGAGGAAGGCGAGTGTATGCTCATCCTCGTAGACCTTACGGGCCGCAGCTTTGCCGGCGACTATCTGGCAGAATATGCATTCAGACATGAGTTCAATCCTCCATTCAGATTAGACAGCCACGAAAGCACGAAAGGACACGAAACGGACTACGGAATGCGAGCCGCGAGAACACGAAGGGCAACGTAGCGGATTGCGGGAGGAGAGCCACGAGGACACGAAAGATGACTGGAAGTAGCAGGCGTCAGAGCACAACACGTTTGACCTTCAGAGTGGACCTTCCGAAGTTCAGGAGCAGCCCTGTCTTCAGGCCTGAGGCCCTGAGGTACGAGAGAACCTGCGCCATGTGGCAATCATCGAATTCCCTCACAGCCTTGAGTTCCACGATGATCTGGTCGTCCACGACCATGTCGAGCCGGTGGACTCCAACTTCGATCCCCGCGTACCTGACGCGCACTTCCTTTTCGCTGTCACACTTCAAGCCATCACGGCGAAGCTGCACCAGAAGGGCCGCGTGATAGATTGACTCCAGAAACCCCGGGCCCAGCTCCCTGTGGACCTTCAGCGCGGAGTTGATTACCCTGCTCGACAGTGCGTCAAACTCCATGCGAGTCGGCCCCGTCCTCTTTCCGTTTCGTGTGTTTCGTGCTTTCGTGGCTTACCATTCTCGGGGTTTGGTCACTATTTCGCGCACGCGCGTGTCGAAGAACTGGCGCGAGTGGGCCGGACGGATGACGATGGCCGTGTCCGCGCCTGTGCCTGTTCCTGCAATCGCGACGACATCCCTGCCGTACGGAATCAGGCCGGCATCAAGCGCCATAGCCGCAATCTCAACTGCCACCTTGGTGCCCTCGCCCAGCGTGCGAAAGGTGAACGCTATGGTCTCGGCCGGACCCAGGCCACCGAACTTCAGACGGATGGCACGTTCGACCCCGGCAAAGAGGTGGGTCGTCCTGAGCACCGGGATGCCATGCCCTGCGAGTCTGTTTTCGACCGATTCGGACAACTCGTTCTTGCCGAACTCCCTGAACCCAGCGTGATGAGTCACGCAGACGGCCTCGATGTCATGGGGCAGCAGCCTGGCGAGTTCCAGCGCTGTCCTTCCGCGGGTGGAAGCCACCACGATGTGCTTGATGCGAAGCTCTGCGGCCCGCGTCAGTGCGGCCTTGAGCGTGGGCCGGGTGCGATCGATGGTTTTCTTTTTCATGGCAGGTACCGCTCCTTTCGGTACGAGGTTGGATGATATCGGCCCGCTTGCTGCCGGTCAAGCACGCGGGGCGGCTTGCGCCGCCCCTTGGTATTCGGAGTCTCGGCTACTGAGCCGGTTCCCAGTAGAGGTCCAGGATGGTGTTGGTCGAGCCCTTGGTGCGGAAGCAGGCCTTGACCTTCATGCCAATCTTCGCCTCGCCCTTCGCCAGGTACCCTTTCATGATGGTAGCGGCGCCCGGTATCTTCACGTCGATCTGGTAGTACGGGTAGGATATCTCGATGCCGTGTCCGGGATACTCGACGTGGGTGAAGGTGAAGATCTCACCGATGACCGGGTTCTTCAGCTCGATCCACTTCATCCGGGTCAGGCAGTCCGGGCAATCCGCCCGCGGCGGCAGCCAGAATCCGGTTTCGCAGCCGGGCGTCCGGCACTTCGTCGCCATCAGCTTGCCTTTCTTGAGTCCCTCGAAGAACGGGGATAGAAGTCCATAGGTGTGGTGGTGCATCAACGTGCGCGGCCATTGGATGACCATGGCTGGGCTCTTCTTTTCGACGAGCATCGGCTCACCGGTCAGGTGAATGCCAGTAGTGGCTTTGGGCTTCAGACGTTGGACCTTGGACTTGAGAGCGGGCTTGCGGGTCTTCATGACCTTCTTCACGGCCTTCTTGGTTTTCTTCATCGCTCTCACCTAGCCTTTCACTTCTTCCGGGTTCTCGAGGATGCCACAGGTGACGTGGGAGCCGACGCCGGCGTGCGAAATCCAGAGGGCGCGACGGCGCTTTGGTATCTGGAGCGACTTCCAGTCCTTGGGCTTCTTCTTGCCGAACCGGGTCCACATCTTCGGGTCGCCGTGGAACTTGTCGTACTTGTTCTGGAGCTGCCAGAAGCACTCGGCGCCCTGGAAGATGCCGGTGGCGCCGACCGCGTGCATGGTGCCAAGCAGGCCGCCGGACAGGTTGGACGGGCAGCGGCCGCCGAAATAGGCGTCGCCGGACGTGATGTACTCCTCTTCCTTGCCGTAGGGACGCAGGCCGATGTCGCCGTAGGTCTGAAGGTCGGAGATGGTGAATGCGTCGTGGAGCTCGACCAGGTCGAGGTCTTCCATCGGCTCGTAGATGCCGGCCATGCGATAGGCCATGTAGGCGGCAAATCGCGAGGCGAGGAAGCTCTGGAAGCCAGGGTAGGGCTCATGGTATTTCTCTTCCATCCAATCGTACATGCCCGGCTTCTCGTTCGGCAGCAGCGGGACTTCCATGTTGCGGCGGTCGGCCACGCGCAGGGTGTGGGTGCCGCCGGCGATCTGGAGCCGCATCGGATGGTCGCTGAGCTTGTACGCGGTCTCCTCGTCGCAAAGGAGCATCGCGGCCGAACCGACGCTCATCACGCAGCACTCCAGCATCCGGAGCGGGTCGCAGACCATGCGTCCGTTCAGCACTTCTTCGATTGTGTGGTGGCCGGGGTTCTGGGCGAATGGTGAGGAGCAGGCGTAGCCGCGGTTCTTGACCGCGATGGCAGCGCGGACTTCGTCCTTGACGTCGTAGACGTGGGCGAAGCGGCGGGCCATTGGTGCGTAGTAGGCCGCGTACATGCGGGCCATACGTGTCTCGAAGTCCTTGCAGGCTGCAGTCGAGATGTAGAAGTTGCCCGTACGGGTGTCTACTTCGTCCATCCGCTCCCAGCCGAGCACCAGCGTGCAGTTCGAGTAGCCGGAAGCGACCGTGTTGGCGCCGACAAGAGTGGCGTATCCGCCGGTCGCGCCACCGGTCTTGATGCCGACGTTCGGCAGCGGATCGAGTCCCAGGTAGTCATGGATTTTGGCCTCGCAGAGCAACTGGTCCTGGAAGTGGTCGGCGAATTCGCCGAAGCACGTCATGTTGATGAGGCCTTTCACCTCGAGCGGCGACAGCTTGAGATCGTTTTCCTCAAGCATCATCTTAAAGGCCATCATCGTCAGCTCTTCCAACTTGTACTCGGGGTAGTGCTTGCGGTAGTCGGTAGTCCCGGCCGCAACCACGTACACGGGTCGCTGGAACTTTGGAACTCTCAGGTTCCCTGGTTTGAACTTTATCATCGGCTTCCTCCTGGAGTCGGCCGCACCTGGCCGGAGCAGCCGTATTAATAGCTCGGATAGCCTGTCGTGAGTCGCTGCCGGACGTACGACCGGCAGTGCTCGATAATAGAGCAAACCCATCCCGAGTCAAGGAACAGGCCGGTGCAGGTGCGCTTTGACAGGCGCAAGCCTGCAGCCTAGAATTGATCGGTGGCTCATGAGCGGCAGTGGTCGCTCCATGTCTGGTCGTCGCAGGGAACGACCAACTGAAGGGCCATCTTCCGTCTACACACCCGTTGCTGGAGGTTCAATGCTTCGTCACGTTGCTGTTGCGTTTGTCTGTGTAACGTTGTTGGTCGGGTCGGCAGTCGCCGGTCCGATGCTTGTCCGAGTCGGCGCGCACGACTATCAGGAGCTTGCTTCTCATATCACCTTCAAGGGGACTTCAATCGAAATCGCCGGTGCCAAGGTCGGGAAGTCGTATGACTTGTTGCTCGACCGTTCGGACTTCGGTATAGTCCAGGCTTCGGGCTTGCCCGTCACCGTCATTCATGACGACATGGATGTGGTCGGCCGGGAAGCGGCTCTGACCGGTTCCTACCATAGCCTTAACCAGATTGACTCGATGATGCGCTACTGGGCCGCCACTTATCCATCAATCTGCCAGCTTGAGTCAATCGGCACGACCTACCAGGGTCGCTGGATACGCGGCGTGAGGATCGCTTCATCCTCGGCCGAGGGCAAACCGGAGTGCCTTGCGCTTGGCATCGTCCACGCCCGGGAATGGGGTGCGGTCGAGGCCGTCCGCTACCTGGCCGACACGCTTGTCCGTTTCTGCTCGAGCGATACCGGGTTTCAGAACTTCATCGACAATCACCAGCTCCATGTGTTTGTCATCACCAACGTGGACGGCTACGCCTATGACCATGACTCATCGGGCGGCAGCGGGTACTCGTGGCGCAAGAACCGACAGCCGTTCGGTTCGTCCATTGGCTGCGACCCGAACCGGGATTTCAACGGTAGCT
>JAFGRF010000166.1 GCA_016935295.1 Caldifarciminota bacterium
GGAGAAGGCTTCAAGATCACCGATGCCGGTACGCATTCGATGAGGTTCCCGGCTATTGTCGACATGGCCATCGACGGCGGTTCCGACCTCGACACGGTGTGCATCATGTACCTGGACGATTCGATTGCGGGTTTCTTTCTGTATTCCGAGGGTGCGGCCTCGCCGAACCCGGTGGTGGTCCACAAGATACCGGCATTGGGCGGGGCAGTGGCCGAGCAACGGCCGGTCGTGCCGGTCAAGCTGGATGCGCTCGCGACGCCGAACCCGTTCGGTCGCAGCACCCGCATCTCGTACGACGTGCCGCAGCGCGGCGACGTGTCGCTCGACATCTTCGATGCGACCGGCAGGAACGTCCGGACGCTGGTGAACGGCCGGAGCGAACCGGGTCGGTTCAGCGTGAATTGGGACGGCAGGTCTCAGTCCGGAGCTTCGGTGTCGGAAGGCGTATACCTGTACAGGTATTCGCTCAACGGCAGAAACATCACCGGGAAGCTGACGCTGACCCGGTAGCGATGGAGCCGGGGTACGACCCGGCGAAAACGGGGACAGTCCCCCGTAGCCCGAGGACGCGCGGTACAGTCCCCGTTTTCCGGTCAAGTCCCGTACAGAGCGCCCGCATCCGCGGGCGCTCTTGCCATATCGGGTTTGACAGGCGGCAGCGGACCGACTAAGCTGACTAGTGAGCCGAAAACTGACGAAACTGCTGGCGGTCGCACTGACTCTGGCTTCTGTAGGCGCAGCCGCTGATTCTCTGTCCGTGCCGGCCCTGGTCGGCCAGGACATATATCACGCGCACCGGGCGCTCAGGAAACTCGGTTTGGTGTCGCAGTTCGAGCAGGTCGGGGTAGATACGTCACCGGCATCGCTGTTCGTCGTAGCCTCGCAAGCGCCGGACTCGGGCAGTCAGGCTCGACCGGGTGATACAATCGTTCTGACGTTCAACCATCCGGGCATGCTCCGTTACTGGAACAGCTCGGTGGTGCCGCTGCTGGGTGACTTCGGGAATACGGTCAGCTTCTACAAGGTGCAGAAGCCGCCGCAGCCGATTGTCGTGGAGCCGGCCGGATATCCGGCGGAGCTGAAGCAGTACAACTTCAGCGGCACGGCCGAAGCGGAGGCGCTGGTTGACTTCGATGGTACCGTGCTGGCGGCGAGGATTGTGCGGTCATCGGGATATGCGGCTGCCGATTCGTCGGCTTGCGCTTCAGCCCTGCGTGGTTCGTTCGCACCGGCCGAGCACTACGAGCGGCCGGTGCGGGTCTGGTTTCCGCTGCCGTACCACTTCCAGTTCAAGGAAGACAAGGTACTGCCAAGTTCGGTCAGACAGGTCCGGGATCCGACCGAACCGCCATGACCGAGCCGACCGTGCTCACGGTAAGGCCCTACAGAAGTCCGGTCCGAGACCCTAGTCCCTAGACCCCAGCCCCAGTCTATCTCCTAGAACGGGATGTCGTCCAGTTGGTCCTTGGGAATGTCCGGTTCTTCCTCGGCCGGTCCTGTGCCCGAACCGCCCGAGTAGTCGGGTTTGTCCAGGACCTGGGTCCGCGTGGAGTTGATCTCCACGACGTAGCGTTTCTCGCCGTCCTTGCCTTCCCACGAACGGCTCCGGAGCTGGCCTTCGACGAGGACCGCTGAGCCTTTCCTCATCGTCTTGCTCAGCCGTTCCGCAGACTGGCCCCAGATGTTCACGTTGAAGAAAGACGTGTCCTCTTTCCATTCATTGCTCTGTTTGTCAAGCCAGCGGCGGTTCACCGCGATTCTGTAGCCGAGGACGGCTGCGCCTGAAGGTGTGTAGCGCAGGTCCGGGTCCATGGTGACCCGGCCAAGCAGCACCACGTAGTTGAGGCTTCCGAGCCGGATCGGCGTGCCCGGACTGCGTTGACCTCGCTCCGGCTCAGACATTGGGCGCCTCCGGGGTCGGCTCCGGGGCCGCGACCGGCTCGTCCTCAACCGGCGGTTTGGGCACCGGTTTGCAGACAAATGCCATGCGCAGCAGGCCGTCGCGGTGCCGCATTTCGTGACGAAACTTCTCGGGTATCGACGACGGACCCGAGAAGTTGATGTACACGTAGTTGGCCTCTTTGTGCTTTTTTATCGGGTAGGCCAGGGCCCGGCGTTCAACCTGCTCGTCGGCGATAGCGGTCGCGCCGCTCGCGGTCAGCAACTCCTTGGAGTCCTGGGCGAGCTTCTTGACATCACCCTCAGCGAGGTCGGGACTGACGATCATCGCGAGTTCGTAGTTGTTCAAACTTCCTCCTCAGGGATTGGCGAAAAATGGTTGGCGGTCCTAGTGGGTATGATTCCAGGCATACTACCTGAACCTGACGAGCAGGACATCGCCGTCCTGCACGACGTAGCTCTTGCCTTCGGTCTTGATATGGCCCTTGTCGCGGCAGGCATGGAAATCGCCGCAGGCGACGAGGTCGCGATAGTTGACAACTTCGGCCCGGATGAACCCGTTGCCGATGTCAGTGTGGATCATGAACGCGGCGTCGAGCGCGGTCGTTCCGACCGGGGCCGCCCAGGCCCGCGACTCGGTGCCCTTGACCGTGTAGAACCGAATGAGCCGGAGCGCTTCGAAGCAGCGGTTCACGATTTCAGACGGGCCTTCGGGCGCGAGGTTCAACGACTTCCGCATCTCGACCCGGTCCGGGTCGCTGAAGTCGCTCATCCCGGACTCGAGCGCGGCCGAGAAAAGCAGGCTGGTCTTGGCGGCGGTCACCGGGAACCGCGACGGGTCGGCCGGCTCGCTGTCCGAGCAGTTCACGGCATATATGACCGGCCTCGTCATGATGACTCCGAGTTCGCGGGTTACGCGGTCCTCTTCAAGGCTGAGCTTCGGGTGCTCGCCGCGCGCCAGCGCTGCCTGGAGTTTCTCGAGCGCCTCAAGCAGCAGCGCATGTTCAGGCGACTTCGGTTCCTTGCGGACGTGCTCGAGCCGCTTCTCGACGATCGCGAGATCGGCGATCGCCAGTTCGGCTTCGACAATCGCCGCGTCGCGGTCGGGGTCGACAGTGTCGAATACGTGTGGGATGTTGACGCCAGAGAAGGAACGCAGCAGGTGGAGGACGAGGTCGGCTTCGCGGATGTGGCCGAGAAACTTGTTGCCCAGCCCCTCGCCGGCGCTGGCGCCTTTGACCAGGCCGGCGATGTCGACGAACTCGATGTGCGCGGGCGTTGCCTTCTCCGGCTTGAGAATCTGCGCGATGCGGTCCAGCCGTTCGTCGGGGACCAACACGACGCCCACGTTCTGCTCGATGGTCGTGAACGGGTAGAGGTCAACCTTGGCGCTGCCGGTGGTGAGCAGGTTGAAGAGCGATGACTTGCCGACGTTCGGCAGGCCGACGATTCCGATCTTCATGTCCCGGTTTCCTTCTCGGCCACGGGCGCAGGCATCGGGTTGAAGCGGCTCATCGCCCGCTCAAGCCCCTGGGTCACCACGGCGATGCAGGCATCGGCGGCGCGCTGGAGCACCTCGGACAGCACCTCTTCCTGTACCGCCGGGAAGCGTTCAAGCACGTAGTCGATTCCGTCGCTGCTGAGGGGCGGAGCGTCGATGCCGACACGCAGGCGCGGGAAATCACTCCGGCCGAGCCGGGCGGTGATCGAGCCCAGTCCCTTGTGGCCGCCATCCGAGCCGAAGGGGCGGAGGCGGAGCCGGCCGAACGGCAGCGCCATGTCGTCGCAGACCACCAGCATGTTGTCCGGCGTCCGTTCCAGCTGTTTCCTGACCACGATTCCCGATTCGTTCATGAAGAGCAGCGGTTTGACCAGCATCAGTTCCTCGCCCGAGAACTGACGGCGAGCAACTTCCCGGTCCGCATAGGTGCGGAACCGGAACCCGAGCCGCGCGGCGAGGGCATCCACAACCATGAACCCGACGTTGTGCCGCGTCAGGGCATAGCGGGGTCCCGGATTGCCGAGTCCGAAAATGGTCACCGAGCTACTTCTTTTCCTTCTTCTTTTCTTCCTTCTTCTCGGGTCCAGCTTCGGTCTTGGCTTTGCCCTTGCCCTTTTCCTCTTCGCCCGCCTCCTCTGCAGTCGGTTTCTTCTCGGTTATCACCTCAGGCTCAGCCGGTCCGGCCTCGGCTGCGGCTGCGGCCTCGGCCGCGGTCGTCGTCTCAACCAGCTTGCGCGGCGGCAGCACGGCGACGATCGGGGAATCAGGCGGGAGCGTGTATTCAAGGTCGGGACGGCCCAGGTCATTGATGTGGAAACTGTGGTCGATCTTCAGAGGCGTGACGTCGATCTGGAAGTGCTCGGGAATTGCATCGATGGCGGCGCGGACCGGAACGGTACGCAGAATGTGGTCGAGCATGCCACCTTGCTTGACACCTTCGGCCGAGCCGGTGAGGATGACCGGAACGTTCATCGTGATCTTTTCGCCGGGGTGGACTTTCTGGAAGTCGATATGCAGCAGGTTTCCCGTGATCGGGTTACGCTGAAGCGTCTTGATGACGCACTTCTGCGCCGGCCGGTCATCGATCTCGACTTCAACGATCGGGCTGTGGCCTTTGATCTGGTCGAGCAGCCTATTGAATTCGCGGTCGGACAGCGCGAGCATCAGCGAGGGCTCGCCGTGTCCGTACATCACCGCGGGCAGAGTTCCGTTGCGGCGAAGCCGGCCGACTTTGCCTTTGCCGGTGTCGGTGCGTTGGGTTGCTTTGACTGTGTATGCCATGTTCTCCTCTATCTACATGAATAATGAGCTGACTGACTCGCTGCCGTGGGTGCGGAGGATGGTGTCCGCGAACAGCGACGCGACGGGCAGCACTCGGATTTTGCGGACCTGCTTCCGGCGGGGTAGCGGCAGCGTGTCGGTGATTATCATCTCGTCCAGCGGTGACTTCTGCAGCTTCTGGACCGCGTCGCCGGAGAAGACACCGTGAGTCGCCACCGCGGTTACCGAGCAGGCGCCGTGCTTGAGTAGAGCGCGGGCGGCCAGCATCAGTGTCCTTCCGGTATCGACCATGTCATCGAAGATGATCGCATCAAGGCCTTCGACCTCTCCGACCACGTTCATGACAACCGCCTTGTTGGGCTCGGGGCGGCGCTTGTCGATGATCGCCAGGGGCATCTTGTCCATCAGCCGCTGGGCGAAGCCGCGGGCCCGGTTGGCCCGGCCGGTGTCGGGCGCGACCACGCAGCAGCCATCGACGCCACGTTTCAGGAAGTAGTCCACGAGCACCGGCGTGGAATAGAGGTGGTCCACCGGGATGTCGAAGAAGCCCTGGATCTGTTCGGCGTGGAGCTCCATCGTCAGGACGCGATCAGCGCCGGCTCGTTCGATCAGGTTCGCGACGAGTTTGGCCGAGACCGGGACGCGGGGTTTGTCCTTGCGGTCCTGCCGCGCATAGCCGAAGTAGGGGATGACCGCCGTAATCCGTTCAGCCGAAGCGCGGCGGAGCGCGTCGATCATCAGCAGCAATTCCAGCAGGTTGTCGGCTGGCGGCTGCGTGGACTGGATAACAAAGGCGTCGCTGCCGCGGACGCTCTCCATGATGTTGACGCGGATCTCTCCATCCGCAAACGTCTTCACCTCGGCTGCGCCGGGTTTGACGCCGAGGTGTTCGCAGACGTTCAGGGCCAGAGGCATGTTTGCCCGGCCGTGGAAGATTTTGAGCTCACCTTGCATGTTACCTCGCTCGCCTGGCTAGTTTCTCGTTTCGGGTTCGCAGCCCGTGGTTACTTGACCGGACCCAAGAACCAGGGACTGAGAACCAGAGACCATCCGATGCTGGGGCGGAAGGACTCGAACCTTCATAACAGGATCCAAAGTCCTGGGTCCTGCCAGTTGAACGACGCCCCAATCCTGAGAATGCAGAATTCCGAAGCACGAATGACGGTTGAAGTCCGAATTCCTGAACTCGCGTTTGCCTGCATTCGAGCTTGATTCTGACTTCGAGCTTCGTTATTCGAGCTTCGCCTATATGGTGTTGGTTTTGACGCAGTGGAATCCACTCCGGGCCAGGGCGGCCATCGGGTCTTTCCAGCCTTTGTCGTCAACCAGGCCATAGACCGTACTGCCGGAACCGGAGAGAGAAGCCGCCAGCGCGCCGTGCCGAACCAGGAGGTCCCTGGCACGGCCGAGTGCGGGAAATCGCCGGAAGACCGCGGGCTCGAAGCTGTTGCTCAGTTGTGCGGCAACCCGGTCCAGTTCGCTGCGCCTCAACGAGGCGAGGAGTATCTTAGGAGAAACGGCGGGCCGTGTCAAACCCTGCCCGGCTGCCCGCAGGCGGTCAAGCTCGGCGTACGCCCAGGCGGTCGAAACCGCGTATCCCGGGAAACAGAGAAGCAGTTCAAGCCTGGGAAGTCGGACGCGGCGGAGCTTTTCACCGCGTCCGCGGGCAATGCACGGTCCGTTCATCAGGAACCCCGGCACATCGCTACCCAGCGCTGCCGCGACGCGGTGAAGCCGGCGCCGACTCAGGGGCTCGCCGAAAAGCCGGCTGAGACCGGCCAGAACCGCGGCCGCATCGGACGAGCCGCCGCCGAGGCCGCCTCCGACCGGTATGCGCTTGGCGATGCGGATCGAGCAGCCGCCTTTGACGCGTGCGGCCTGGAAGAACGTCGCAGCCGCCCGGTGCGCGAGGTTGGTGGAGTCCCAAGGTGCGGTCGGACCGGGATTGCGGGTCTTGGACCCGGCACCGAGCGGGCTCACCGTGATTCCGCGTTTCGTCTTCCGGATGACGACCCGGTCATGCAGGGCGATGGGCGCGACAATCGTGACGATGTCGTGGAATCCATCCGTCCGCTTCTTCCCGACCCAGAGGCCCAGATTGATCTTGGCGTGGGCCGGCAGGACCAGTGAGTTCAGGAGCCTATTTCCTCAGGTACATCGAGGCCGGGTCGATGTTCCAGTCCGGACCGAAGAAGCCTGCGGCTCTGGTTCCGGACCATGCGTAGCGGCGCACTGAGCGGTCGAATACCATGAAGTCCGGGATGCCGGCACCTGAGGACGCCAGGCCCCAGAAGAGAGACAGCCTGGTGGCGTCTGCATCTGTCCCCATTCGCACCAGCACGAGCCGGTCGCGATTCAGGGGGTTGGGATAGACGAACATGGCGGCGAGGCTGTCGCCAAGGTCATGAGTGCCGAGACTGAGCCGTCCCGCTTTCATGCGAATCGGCAGGTGGTCGGCGATCCTCCTAGTGACCGAGTTTTGCTGCGGGCCTCCATATAGGACGAGATTGTAGCGACTGATGTCTTCCGATGTGACGGACGTATCCGGAACGACGCGGGCACGGCCGTTGCCGATGAGCCACCAGCGAGTGCCTTCCTGTGTTGCCGAATGGCGAAGGAGCGGGGTAAGAGCTGAGTCGCGGGTCCCGTACGCTATCAGGAAAGGACTCATCATTGCCTGCTTTGCCGGGCCGTAGAGACCCGGGTTCTTGGTGACCGCCGCAGCGCGGGCCGGACCCGTCCGCCATCCCTTGTCGGTTGCGTGGAACGTGAGACGGGCGGGCAGACCGTAGCGCCGGCCGGCCGTCACGCCGTCAATCTCGACCCGCACGGGACCGGGAAAGAACGGCGCGCCATCCA
>JAFGRF010000167.1 GCA_016935295.1 Caldifarciminota bacterium
ACTTGACCGTCGCATAGTCGGCGTCAGTTCCGGAGCCCTGGCTTTCGCCGGTAACGTAGCAGTTGCCCGTGGCATCGACGGCAACGGCCCAGGCGCGGTCGGTCCCAAGCCCCGGACCGTCGTACCGGGCAACCCATCGCTCCGAGCCGGTCGCGTCGTACTTGATGGTCACATAGTCGCCATCGAAGCCCTGAGCGTCGGTGCCGTAGCCGGTCACGTAGACGTTGCCCGACGCATCCATCGCCACTTTCTCTCCGTAGTCGAAGCTCCCCAGCGGACAACTGTACTGCGCCACCCAGAGATCGCTGCCGCTCGAGTTGTACTTGATCGTCAGGTAGTCGTAGTATCCCGTCTGGTTGTCGCTGTAGCCGGTGACGCAGATATTGTCCCAGGGGTCCAGGGCCATCGACCGGCCATTGTCACTGCCGTTCTCTGGCCCATTGTACCGACTTACCCATTGCTCGACGCCGCTCGGGCTGTACTTCACCAGCGCGTAGTCGCCTCCCGTCCCCAGGCCCGTGCTGGACCCGAAAACGTAGACGTTGCCCGAGGCATCCGGGGCGACGGAGTACGCGTTGTCGCCGCCGTTCCCCGGCCCGTTGTACCGCGCCACCCACAGTTCATTGCCGGCGGCATCGTACTTGACCGTCGCGTAGTCGTTGCCAGTCCCTGAACCTGCGCTGTACCCGGTCACGTAGACGTTACCCGAGGCGTCAGTGGCAACGGCGTAGCCATAGTCACTTCCACTCCCCGGCCCAGTATACCGCGCCGCCCACAACTCATTGCCGGCGGCATCGTACTTGACCGTCGCGTAGTCGTAGCCCGTCGACGTGCCCCGGCTGTTCCCGGTTACGTAGACGTTGCCCGAGGCATCTATCGCGATGGTACGCGCCACGTCGTAGCTGTTGCCCGGCCCATTGTACCGCGCCACCCACAACTCATTGCCGGCGGCATCGTACTTGACCGTCGCATAGTCGTAACTGGTTCCTGAACCCATGCTGTACCCGGTCACGTAGACGTTGCCCGAGGCGTCAGTGGCAACGGCGTAGCCGTAGTCGCTACCGTTCCCGGGTCCATTGTACCGCGCCACCCACAACTCATTGCCGGCGGCATCGTACTTGACCGTCGCGTAGTCGTTACCAGTCCCGGAACCCGCGCTGTACCCGGTCACGTAGCAGTTACCCGAGGCGTCAGTGGCAACGGCGTAACCGTAGTCACTTCCGTTCCCGGGCCCGTTGTACCGCGCCACCCACAACTCATTGCCGGCGGCATCGTACTTGACCGTCGCGTAGTCGTTACCAGTCCCGGAGCCCGCGCTGTTCCCGGTCACGTAGACGTTGCCGGAAGCGTCCACTGCAATAGCAGTCGCCCGGTCTCTGCCGTCAACCGGCCCGTTGTACTGGGCCGACCACAGCAGGTTGCCTCCAGCGTCGTACTTGACGGTGTTGTAGTCATCATAGGGCATGTACGTCGTGCTGTAGCCTGTGACGTAGACATTGCCATCCGCGTCTACCACGACCTTGCTCGCGACGTCGTCTCCCGATCCGGGGTAGGGACTATCGTAGGTTGCCGCCCAGCTCTGGTCCAACTGGGCCAGCACGGTCACCGGAAATGCGAGCGCGAGGAGCAGTAATGCTCCGAGTGCTCCGTACCTGCCTTTCATGTCATCCTCCTTCTGTGTTTTCTGCCGTTTGGGGCGGGCGGCCTTGCGGCCGCCCGCCATGTCAGCCCTACTGAACTAGCCTACTGCGCGATGACGAGCGGCTGCGAGACGTTCACATCTCCGGCCACAAGCCGTGCCATGTAGACACCCGCGCTCAGGCCACTCACGTCGACGGAGGCTGTTCCCGTCAGGCCTTCAGCCGTGAGTTCCTGGGACCGAACGGTGCGGCCCGAGATGTCCACCAGCGTGACGGTCAGGCTCTGCTCCCTCACCCCCTTCCCCTCTCCCACTGGGAGAGGGTAGGGTGAGGGCAACGTGTAGCGCACCGCAACGCGCCCCGCCCTTGCCGGATTGGGGAACAGTTCGAAGTACGACTGCGGGGCCATCGGCTTTGCACTGCCGCCGTCGCCGCCCGGCGTGTTGTACATTCCCCAGACGTGGGTCGTCGTCACCGTCTTTTTCTTCACGATGGCGGTGACCGTACCCTCCCAGACTGCGAGCAGGGTACCATCGTCACCGGCGATGTCGGGATTACCTAGTCCAGTTCCATCGGCGCCGGAAACAAGCCAGACCGGGTCGGTCCATGCCCCAGTCTCGTACGCGCAGGTCGCATACTTGATACCTTCGTACGCCATCTCGTCTGAGTCGTATCCATCCCAGACGGCATGAGCCGCACCATCGTCGGTGAAGAACATGCGGGGGTACGATTCCATTTCATCAGGGTCTGAGACCATTACGAGGTCCTCCCAAACACCCAGATCATTGCGGTAGGTATGGTAGATGTGCCGGGTGTAGACTCCCTCTATCCCGAGGCTAAGGCAGACGAGGTGCGGGTTGCCAGTTAGCGTGCTGACCTCGATTGCGGAGCGGACGAAGTGATCATCCCCCGGAGTTACGTTCTCCGGGTCCGTCCAGTCTTCGCCGTCCATTCGGCACGTCGCATAGACATGTCCGTCGAACACGCTGGACGGGTATTGGGTGTGTGAGACAAACACGTCGCCACTGCCGTCTGCAGCGATTGTCACGTAGCTCAAATGGTCCTCAGTCGGGCCGACGATTACTTCCTCGTCCTGCCATTGGCCATTGACATACTCGCGGAATACGACCGAATAGACCCCCGCAAGAGCCTCCTGCCAGGCAACGACGACCTGACCACTGGCCCCGCTGGCGATGCAAGGATACCACCTGGTGCAGCCGTTGACAGCGTTCACACAGAGGTCGGTCGGGTCACCGACCCACCCTCCATTACCTGGGCCGGTCACCTCGCACTTCCAGTAGTAGAAAGTCGCGTCCGAGATCTTGTTCTTGCGGCTGCCCGACGTTCTCGATGATCGCCACACGACGTGAATGTCAGTGCCGTTGGCATCGAGCGCGATCCCGGGGCAGGGATCGACTAGGCCCTCGTCTTCGCCGATTTTCAGTTCTTCGGACCAGCCGTCACCGGGCCAGTACCGCTTGTAGTAGACGTCTTTGCCGCCGCCGGCGCTGCCGACGCGCCATACTAGGTGTACAACGCCGCCATCACCGATGACAACCTTGTGGGCGAGGGACAAGCCCGAAAGGCGTCCTTCTCTGTCTGTGATCTGGAACTCGTCGTTCCAGCCTGCCCATGCGGCAGTCGCGCAGACTGCCACGATTGCGAGAGCTACTGCGAACTTGGTTCGCATCTTCTCCTCCTTTTTCACCCTTGATTCCGAGATGGATGGCCACGAAGACACGAAGACAGAATCTCTGAAACCGCCGATACACGCCGACTAACGCCAATAGGCGTCCCGAGTCCAGGACCACATCTGCGTCTATCTGCGTTCATCTGCGGTTCCTCGTTTCCTTCTTGCCTCCGTGGCTTCAATGCCGACCCCGGGGTTCTCTGTTTTCTGCCGCCTCGGGCGAGCCGGTCAGGAGGACCTCGGAGCTCGAGTCGCTTCGACCCGACTCCATCTTCCCGACCAAGAGTCCGTTCATCAATCTAGTTCGCATCACCGTGTGGCAGCATTACTATTCAACCAAGTTGGATAATAATAGCCTAAGCTGGATTGCTGTCAACGTTTGGTTTGCACGACTAACTTATTTATATTGAGTAACTTATGTTGATAAGGTCAATCACGCCCCGTCGGGGGTGGTGTACACTCTCCGCCAGAGATAAGGCTCACCTCGCGAGTCTGCCCGTATAGCCTTGTCGTAGGTGGATGCCCGCAGCTCGGGGCGGAGACTCTGTACTGTAAGCGTGCAACAACGTCGCCTTCGCGAAGATGCTTCTCTTCACCGCCTCTGTCGCGAGGTCGCCCGGTTGGTGGCCGCCGCCGACAAACGCTGCCCGGGACGATGCCAGGATTGGGTCCGGTCCGGGACTCAATCTGCGGAATCTGTGGATATCCTCTCCGGGTCGGGCTTGGGACACGATCCGGAATCGCCGAGCCGATTCCGGTCATGTCCCCGCCCTCCGGGAATCTGCGCAAGCTGCGGAATCCGTGGATGTTCTTGCTGCGTTTCCGCTTCATGGTTCCTGGTCTCCAGCTCTTGGTTCGGGCCATCTGCGACATCTGCGGTTCCTCCTCTCCGCGCCCGCACTTCTGCATTCTGGTATCTGCATTCTGACTTCTGCTTCGTCCGGTTCCTAATCGGTGTCCATCCGTGTTCATCTGTGGTTCACCCTCCCCGGATCCTCATCCCTGCATTCAGACTTCTGCTTTGTCCGTGTCCTCCACTTGACCCCTTGACCACTCGACCACTATCGGCTTGTGCTTGACAGCCGGTCGTTCTTCGTTACGCTTGTTGCTACAGAGGTAAGGTTAGAATGCCGCAAGAACCCAAGCGCGCCCCAGAAAGCGACCGACGGGCCGAAGCACGGCCATTCGTTGGCCGTGAAGAGTTCGTCGCCCTTTTCCAGGCCGCACTCCTAGAAATCCTTCGTACCAAACCCCTCGTGCTCGTCTTTCACGGCGGCGCCGGCACCGGCAAGTCCCGACTGCGCCAGGAACTGGTGAGGCTGGTAGACAGCAGACAGCAGGCAGTAGACAGGGCGGTCGTGACGGCAACGCTGGACTTCGATATCCCGGCCTACCGCCAGCCTGACGCTGCGCTCCTCGCCCTGCGCAAGGCAATCGCAGAGACCGGTCAGGTCAGGTTTCCCAGCTTTGACGTAGCCTATGCGGTCCTTTGGCAGAAGGCGCATCCGGATACACCGGTAAGGAATGAGGAGGGAGGAGAGAGGAGGGAGGAGGCAGGAGTCCGGAACGATGAACGATGGACGATAAACGATGAACGAGGATTGCTGGAGTCAGGTTCGCTTCTCTCCCAGCTCTTGGACGAATCCGGCAAGCTGCCGCTTATCGGTTTGATTCCCAAGATTTCGAAACTCATTGCCGCATCACTAGACCCGTCGACCACTAGACCACTAGAACACTTCCTGTCTGATTGGTGGGAGCGCAGAGGCGAACGCGAGCTTGAGGACCTGCCGCAGATGGAACCTGCGGCGATTGTCGAGCAACTGCCCAAGCTGTGGGCGTCCGATCTGAAGGAGTTCATCGCTAATCGCTCATCGCTCATCGCTAGTCGCAAGGCGGTGCTGTTCATAGACAGCTACGAGAAGCTGTGGGGAACGGGTGACGAAGGACCAAGGACAAGGGACGAGGGACAGAAGACGGATGCCTGGGTCCGGGAGCTGGTGAAGCATCTGCCTGAGGCATTGTGGGTGATATCAGGCAGGCAGAAGCTGCGCTGGGAGCAAGTAGAGAAGGAATGGGGCGATGTCCTGAGCCAGCATGAGCTCGGCGCTCTGCCCGAGCATTCTGCCCGACAGTTCCTGAGTTCCTGCGGCATCACCGATGAGCCGATACAGGATGCAATCGCCAAAGGCAGCCAGGGACTGCCGCACTACCTGAACCTGGCAGTGGACACCTTCCAAGAGATAGAACAGTCAGGTCAGCGCGCAGGGTCGGTACAGTCACTGTTTTCCGAGGCGGAAAGCAGTGACAGTCCCGAGCAGGTGTTTGCGCAGTTCATCCGGCACCTGGACCAGCCGGAGATTGAGACCCTCGAGGTCCTGTCCGCTTCCCGGTACTGGAACTACGGGCTGTTTGAGCATCTTGTTACCGAGTATCAGACCGGGTATCCGCTGGAGTCATACGACGACCTGAGCCGGTTCTCGTTTGTCGGCGAGGGGGCTGCGCCTGAGACGCGGACGATGCACGACCTGATGCGGGAGGCGCTGCAGGAGCACCAGGCCCCGGAGCTGCGCAAGCGCGTGCACCTGTTCCTGCACGATCTCTATGCCGGGCAATTGAAGGGCCTGGACGCCAAAGGCATCACCGAGAAACACCGGACCGCCCTGACCGAGGCCTTCTACCACGGCAGGCAGGCGATGAGCGCAGAGGAACTCTGGGCCTGGTTTGACCCGGCAGCCGGCGTCTTCAGAGAGGCCATGCAGGCCCGGGTGCTCTTGCCGCTCTGCCGGGAGATGGCACAGGCACTGGAGACAGAACTCGGCCCGGACCACCCGGACGTGGCCTCAGTTCTCTGGAGGCTTGCCAGCCAGCTCTTCTACGCGGGTGAATACGACGAGGCTGTGTCCCTCTTGCGCCGCGCCTTGGCGATTGCCGAAGCCGGACAAGGACCCGAGCATCCACACTATTTGAACTTCCTAGACTGGCTTGCGAATGCGCTGAAAGCTCGTGGTCGGTTCGACGAGGCCGAAGTCCTGTTTCGGCGTTGCGTCGAAGCGCTCGAAAAGAAGCCGGTCAGGGACGCGGACATGCTGGCAGCAGCGCTGGCCGGTCTAGCCGAGGTGCTAACAATCCAGTGCAAGTACGTGGAGGCCGAAGAGCTGTCCCGCCAAGCGCTCGCAATCTCCGAGAACGAACTCGGGCCGGACCATGAGAGGACGGCCGACGTCTTGCGATGCCTTTCCAAGCTACTCTTCGAACAGCAGCGCTTCTCCGAAGCCGAGCCGGTCATGCACCGCGCGCTAGCGATAGGTGAGAAGCGATGGGTGGCAAATCATCCCAAGACCATCACCGCCCTGGCGAACTTGGCGGCCGACCTCGTAGCACTCGGCCGCTATGCCGAGGCCGAGCCGCTGCTTCGGCGGGTGCTGAAGCTCTACGAGGAAACCTCGGGGCCGGACCACGACGACACGGCGGTGACCAGGCACAACCTTGCCGCTTTGCTCTGGAGCATGGGCCGGTCTGCCGAGGCCGAGCCGCTGTCTCGGCGGGCGTTGGCAGCGCACGAGAAGAAGGCTGGGTCGGACCATCCCTACACGATGAGGATGGCCTTCGGCTTGATCCTTGCGCTGGCCGAAATGGGCAAGCACACCGAGGCTGCACAAATGGCTCTGAGCCTGGTCGCGGACAAAGAGAAGAAACACGGTCCTGACCATCCGAAGACCGCGACTGCGCTGCAGGCGGTCGGCTATGCATACAGCTCACAGGGCCGATACGCCGAGGCCAAGGACTATCTTGGCCGCGCACTGGAGATCCGAACCAGAGCACTTGGCCCGGAACATACGGAGACGTTGGGTTCCCTGAGTAGACTGGCGCTCACTGAGGCAGAGCAGGGCAACTACGCCGAAGCGGAACCACAGTACCGGGACCTGCTGGCGAAACAGGAGCGCGTCCTGAGCCCGGAACACCCGGATGTCGCACGAGCAGCAAACGCGCTTGCCGGAATCTGCAGCCACAACGGCCGGTATGAGGAGGCCGAGGTTCTGTTTCGCCGGGCCCTCGCAATCCGCGAGAAGTCGTTCGGCGCGGACCACCCCTTTGTTGCCGAGACGCTTGAGGGCCTGGCCAAGGTCTGCGAACAGACCGGTCGAGCTGCCGAGGCTCGAGACCTCTCCTCCCGCGCCAAGTCAATCCGCGAGAAAGCAGCGTCAGCCAGCGGTTGACGGCTGACAGCGTTCCGCTAGCGGCTCACGGCTGACCGCTGACCGCGACGCGCCGCCCACAATTGGCCGCTGAGGTGGAGACGATCTGGAGCTAGTGCAGAGGCCGCGCTCTAGCTGCTCGGCTTGCGGTCGCGGACAGCCAAGTCGCCGGGCTCGTGCTCGAGACCGGCAAGCTGATACGAGAACTCGGCGACGTCGGTCTGCTGTTTGGCATGCTCGATCGTCATGCTCACAACGTGGCCGTCTTCGTCGAGCTCGACCAGGACATTCTCGTTCAGGTCGCGAGTCTCGGCGACCTTTCTGTCGCTGAAGTCAACCAGCAGCGTATCGGTGTCCTGGAAGTACTTCACCTTCATTTCTGCTCCCGGAATCTCCGGTCAAAGAACGCACTATGGACGGTTTCCCTGTCCTCAAGGAGAACTACACGCAGGTACTTCCCGCCCGCCTGAGGAATCCTGGCCCAGAGTCGTATCCGACCGTCGGCCTGCAGCGACTCCGCCTCCGGCTTGGCGATCACGTATTCTATCCATTCGTCCTTATATCTCCAATCGATCCGGACGGATTCGCACATAGATGAAGTACTGCGTGAACTTCACTGCGCAAGTATACCCGCACTGATCGCACTAGTCGAGGCCCAGCGCGGGTCAGACTATCCCTTTGTTGCAGCGACGCTCGAGGGCCTGGCCAAGGTCTGCGAGCAGACCGGCCGGGCGGCCGAGGCGCAGGAAGTCTCCGCACACAAGCCGCCGTCGCTAGACGTCACGGGCTTCGGCTGTCAGTCCAATCGGACGCATGGCCGAAGGGCAGAAAAGAACCGGGCAGTTAGTGCGAGGGAGACATCAGGCATAACTGTCATATTATGTTCGGGTTAGACCCGGTCGCAAGCTCGGGAATTCACATATAGGGGTCGCCTCCCCGGCTGCATTGCGGGGAGCATTGCAGCATCAATTCAAGGGAGCAACGGCCGGTGCATTGAGACGTGCAATGAGCAAAGCAATGAAGTGCCCAATGCGACGAGCGATGCTGCGAGCGGTTTGTTAAGCGATGCGAGGTCCGATGATTTGAGCAATCGAGAGTCCAGTTTGAGGTCGAGTTGAGAGTCCACCTGAGAATGCAGTTGCAGGAGCAATGCAGTACGCAATGGACGATGCAATTGGAGTTCCGGTGCGGGGAGTGATGTGATGTGCATTGAGGAGTGCATTGACAGACCCGGATAGCCCAGAATCCGGAAGCCTGAGTCGTGAATCCATGACTGCATATGCGGACAGCGGTAATCGCAGACCGCGCAGATGTTGGCCGGAGTCGGAGGGGATGTCCATGGATTGCGCATACTACGCAGATGCACGGCTGAACCGGTGAGCCGTGTAGGGGCAGGTTACACTACTACTGCCGTGATGTCGTGAGTGGTTGAGCCAGTGACAAGTGCGTGGACGAGGGTGCCGGGACGGACATTGCGGCCGGAGAGCTTGACCACGCCGTCAATCTCCGGCGCGTCCCACTGTGTCCGTCCGATGGTGACTTGGTGTCCTTGGCGCTCTTGGCGGTTGTCTTCTCTGGTGTCAACGAGGACCGTGAGTCTGCGACCGACGAGCTTCTTCAGGTTGGCGCGCGAGACCGCGGCCTGTGCGAGCATGAGGCGGCGCACCCGTTCCTTCTTGAGGGTAGGGAAGACCTGGCCGGGCAGGCGCGCGGCTTTGGTGCCGGGTTCGGGCGAGTAGGCGTAGCAGGAGAGTCGGTCGAACCGGGCGGCGCGGACAAAGGCCAGTAGTTCTTCGAAGTCACGGGCAGTCTCGCCCGGCAGACCGACAATGATGGTTGTGCGGATGTGCATGTCCGGTATCGCCCGCAGGGATTCGAGCAGGAGTTCGACGTCCTGCCGCGTGTAGCAGCGGTTCATCTTCGCCAGCAGGTGGTCGGCAATGTGCTGAATGGGCAGGTCGATGTAACGGCAGAGCCTGGGGTTGGAGGCGAACTGGTCGATGACGTCTTCGGTCAGGTGCGCGGGATGGGTGTACATCAGCCGTAACCAGCGGATTCCCTCAACACGTTCCAGTTCCGTCAGCAGACGCGCGAGTGATGGCTTCCGGTAGATGTCGGTACCATAGAGGGTCGTGTCCTGAGCGATGAGAATCAGCTCCTTGACCCCAATCCGGGCAAGGGCGCGGGCCTCCTCGGTGATGTCGTCCAGCGGACGAGACCGGAATGGGCCGCGGATGTCGGGAATCATGCAGTAGGAGCAGCGGTTGTCGCAGCCGTCGGCAATCTTGAGATAGGCGAAGTGCTTCGGGGTGGAGAGGACCCTGGGCGTAGCAGTGCAAGATGCATGATGCAAGGTGCAAGATGAGGACTTCACCCGGCTTGAGGCTTGTGGCTTGGAGCTTGCGGCCAGCAGCGAGGCTATGCGCGGCATGTCGGCGAGCGGAACCCAGAGGTCGACGTCGGGGAACTTGCGCTTCAGGCTGTTGCCGTAGCGTTCGACAAGGCAGCCGGCCACAACGATCTTCTTGCCGTCCGAATCCGGACATGTTGAGCCACGATAACACGAAACCGGCTGAAACGGAACCGATTGATCCCGGCTCTGTTCGTTTCGTGTCTTTCGTGCCTTCGTGGC
>JAFGRF010000168.1 GCA_016935295.1 Caldifarciminota bacterium
CCGCGACACCCTGCTGCTCAGGATGTCCGAGGCGGACTGGGACAAGGTGCTGGCGGTCAACCTCAAGGGCGCGTTCAACCTGACGAAGCACTGCGCCCGGGGAATGATCAAGGCGCGCCGCGGCCGGGTGATCAACATCGCCTCGGTGGTCGGGATGATGGGCAATGCGGGCCAGGCCAACTACGCCGCGTCCAAGGCCGGGCTCATCGGGCTGACCAAGTCGGTCGCGCGCGAGCTCGCCGGCCGCAACATCACCGCCAACGCAATCGCGCCCGGGTTCATCGAGACCGCGATGACCGCGAAGCTCGACGACGCGACCCGCCAGGCCTACTACAAGTCAATCCCGCTGGGACGGGGCGGCACGCCGGCCGACGTGGCCGGGGTCTGCCTGTTCCTCGCCTCGGACGCCGCGGCCTACATCACCGGCCAGGTCGTCCGGGTGGACGGCGGGATGCTGATGTAGGCCAGGGCTGGAAACAGCGGCGGCCGGGCAGATGCCCGGCCGCGCGTTCTTGTGAAGCTGTTCCGAGTATCAGTATGTCTGGGAGTAGTCGCACTCGTTGCAGACCAACGCGTGGGCGTCAGTCGGTGCTCCGCAACCCGGGCATTTCTGCCGCGCCGGGATACTGGTGTTCGGGTCTTTGGGGTTTGGCTCCCCCTGCACCGGGGTGACCGACCACTCGGTGGCCGATGTGCCAAACGGGTTGGGCACGTCTGCATTCCCGCACTTGGTGCAGCGGTAGTAGGCAGTGAGATTGTCCGACCCGCATCCCGGGCAGGTCATGTGAGTGGACTCAATCGACATCAGAACCTCCCTTTCAAGGTGATTGCCATCCGGCCGTCATTGCCGTGTGGGGGCGTTTCAGGAATCGGTCGAGTCGTTCTTCTTCTCTGGTATTGCGCCCTTGCCCCGGGCGGTCGCGGCGCCCTGGTCGCCCGGCTTTGAGCTCTTGTTCGAGGCCAGGTCGGTGAGCAGGGCGGCCTTGCGTTTTGCCCCGCAGGCTGGGCATACTGCGACCAGTTCCGCGTCGGGGTTCACCGGGAAGAACGTCCACTCGGTGCGGCCGGTTCCGGCCTTGCTGTTGCACGGGCTGCAGATGAATGTGGCCCTGAGCTCGCCCTGGACCGGCCCGGGGGCCTTTTGCGATGCTGACACGGATGCCTCCTCTGCTGTTTTGACCGGTCGTTTGGGCCGGTCGCCAGATGCACTGGTGGGTTGCCGCTTGCAAAGGAACGGAACAGCGGAGTTCAACCCAACCCCTGTAACTCACGGTTCAGCGTAAGCGCGGAACCGGGTGCTGTCAAGCGGAATATCGAAGGCGCGGACCGGCTAGAAACCGGGTGGGCGGGCCGTCGGCCGTCGGCGCGGGACATGAACCGACGTGGCGGCGGTCGGTATCGTGTCCCAAGCCCGGAGCAGTCAGCCATCGGCTTTCAGCCGGTCGGGGTGTCAAGGGGCGGAATCCGGGAAGCGAGAATTCGCTATTGCGTCCCCGGGATTGCCCGTCCCCGGGATTTCCCGTCTAGCCCTCGGACGGGTCGGATTCGGCGCGCGCATCACGGACAAACGGGAGGTCCTGTTGGGTGTGGCGCGGGGGCGTTGGCTTCGTGCGGGGACGTTCGGGAAGCTCCTTGGGTGCGTGGGTTGTCACCGGCCGCGCCATCGGAAGGGCGACCTTCGCGCCGAGCCCGGCAAGGAACTCTCCGACGGTGGACCGGCTGTATCCCGGGATGCCCAACTCATGCAGGTCCCTGGCCAGTTCGTGTTCGATGGTGAACGTCGGCCAGCCGGCAGCCTTAACTTCGGAAGCCAGTCGGTAGGTCTTTGAGCCCTTGGGGCCGTAAGGGAAGAACGTGACGTCGGCGAGAGCGCACGCATACAGGTTGCGGGAGTAGATGTTCGGCTTGGTCGCGCGGCTCGTGGTTGGCTCGACAGCCGAGAGCAGCAGCAGCTCGCCCGCCTCAGCGCGCCGGAAGTACTCATCGCGTTCCGGGAAGTCGTCCAGCGGCGGATAGAAGCGGTCGCGCAGCCAGGACTCGTGCGTCTCGACGGCCAGGCCCTTGGCCGAGAGCAGCGTCACGGACGAGTTGGCGCGGTAAAGGCCGAGCCGGAAGATCTCGGTTTCCATCACCGAGTGCCATCCGCCGATGTAGTTGAGGTCGAGCTCGCGAATGGTGAACAGAAGCTGGTTGGTGGCGTTCAGGCCGAGACCGGATATCGAGTCGGAACAGGCGACGGCCATCGTGAAGCGGTCAAGCAGGGTCAGCGGGCCGTGGACCCAGAGCCGGGGTGGGGCTTTTTCTCCGAGCCGGTCCCGCAGCCGGGCCGGGTATTCGGCGGACTCCAGGTCTAGGACTTGATATTCCACAGGCGCAGGGCGGCCGCGTTGATGCGGTCCTGGGGTTCGTCCACCGGTTTGCCGGACTTGACCAGGCCGTGGGCTTCTTCCGACAGCCGGGCGAGTTCCTGGTGCAGCTTGTTCCCGGCGCTGAACTTGGGGATGGCGATGTTGGACATGATGGAGGGCGCACCGAAGCCACGCCCCGCCGACGAGAAGCTCTTGATGAAATCGTTGATGATGTCCGAATTGAGCACGGCACAAAGGTAGTGCGCTTCGGCCTTGTTGTCCAGGGCGATCAGCGATGTCGTGTCCGTGGAGATGACAGGCTTGGTGCCGAATTCGGTCTTCACAGTGTGCAGCACGACCGCTTCCATCCTGCTTGCCATTCGCTTCCATACAACCCGCCAGTTGGCGAAGGTCCATGGGCCGATGTTGTACTGCGAGTAGAAGGGTGCATTGGGAATGTAGGTGGCCGGGCGGCCGCGCTGGACCTGCTTCTCGCAGTAGTACTTCCGGAAGGCCGCTCGCTTCAGAAGCAGGTCGCGGAACTCCTCCAGATAGGCGAGGGTCAGCGGTGCTTCGCTTTCCAGGCGGGACATCTCTACGCCCTCACGCGTCAGCGGGTCTTGTGTGACTAGGGCATAGAAGTGCTCCCCGTGTCCATACCGTACGAGGTCCCCGCCGCTGAGAGTCGGGTAGACGAAGGCTGGTTCGATAGCTGCCTTTACGGGCTTCACCTTGGTCTTGCCGCGGCTGTGCATGTTGGCGACAACCAGGAGCCGGTCAGGGCGGACCTCCTGCAGCTTGAGCCAGAAGACACCATAGGGTTCAATCCGGGCACCTACCCACGGCCGGTAGGGGTTCTCACCTTTCAGGTGAGACTGCATGCGCAAGTGTCCTGCAGCTGCCGTCTGCCACGACGAAACGGCCTTGTCTGGGTCTACCGGGACCGCCGAAACCTCCTCGCGGGTCGAGTTGCGACGGACTTTCGGATACTCCCAGTCCGGCGGTATGTGCCCGATGCCTTTCTTGCGATGCCACTGCACGACCGGAACGGGGTAGGTTGTTCGCTTGCCCTTCTGGAGAACAAAGAGCGAGGTCTTGTTTGCTGCCCGGAAGGGCTTGAGGTCAACCATGTCCTCCATCAACAGGACTTTGAGCGGCACGCCTTTGTCTTTCAGTTCAAACCCGCGGAATCCTTCGCCCGCGCCCTTGGATTTGAAGACCTCCATCGTGATGAGGAAGCCCAGCTTGCCGTTCTTCTTCAGGTAGTTGTCGGCGCAGACGTAGGTGAA
>JAFGRF010000169.1 GCA_016935295.1 Caldifarciminota bacterium
ACTGCTCGACCGCACCGGGTTGCTGGCCGCGCTGCTGCCTGAAGTCGCGGCCCTCAAGGGCGTGGACCAGGGGACGCGCTACCACGTCAAGGACGCCTGGGGCCACACCCTCGACGTGCTGGCCGCGGTCCGTCCCGACCTCGAGCTCCGCCTCGCGGCCCTGCTGCACGACATCGGCAAGCCCGCCACCCGGTCGGAGACCGACACCGGCGTTCACTTCTACGGCCACGAGGCCGAGAGCGCAGGACTCGCGGGCAGGCGCCTGCGCCGCCTGGGCTTCGCCAACCTCACGACCCGGAACGTCAAGAAGCTCATCCGCCACCACATGTACTTCCTGACCGACCCGACGCGCCGCCAGGTGCGCAGGATGCGGGCGCGGTTCGAGTCGGACGAACTGGTCATCAAACTCGCCGAACTGCGCCACGCCGACCGCCTGGCTCACCGCGATCCCGAAGACACGGACCTGGTGCCAAAGGTCCGGGAGTTGCTGGCAACCGACGAATCGACCGGCGTCCGGCCGCGCTCACCTCTGACCGGCAAGGACGTGATGGATGCCTTCGGCATCCCGCCCGGCCCCGAAGTCGGCCGCCTTCTCAGGGCGGCGGACGAAATCTACTTCACGAACCCGGGATTGGACCGGGACTCCCTGCTCACCGCATTGAAGGGAACGCGCTGAACCTGCCTGCTCCCCGCTGACCGTCCCTAAGGCAAACGTCCGCCGCGGTCGCTACCAGGACTGCCACATCAGATCCATCTCCGGCAGGATATCCCCAACCCGGTCTTGGTCCTGCGCGGCGGACAAGTCGACAGGCAACCTGGATGGTCATCAGAACACCGACAAGCGAGGCAGACGCAACGAGTTGGAGCACCGACAGGCCCGCTGACATCAGTTGGTGAACGGGGTGTGATTCCCGGCGGCCGTAAGTGACGAAGAATACGTTACAATGAGCTTCGGTGAACCCACTGGGGAACCCCCACGGGTGACCAATCTCGTCCTGTTCTGTGAATTCTCGCGCTTCCGGCCACAAGCCGTGAGTCGGACAGCTCTGGTCCCGAGGAGATTCCTACCGCCGTCAGGCGCTATACGGTGGGCGCAGCGCTCTCTCTGGGATTACTGGCTACACATATGGATGTAGTCAGTGATGTCAATCACTCGGCGCGTTCGGCCCTTCGGGTTCCCCCGTGCAATGACGACCAACAGTAACTCCGCTGCATCCTCTGTGGATGACCGTTGCGGACAGACGAAGGTGGTGCTTGGCTGCGCCACCGACATGTGGAGGTAGTCGGGCCCGCGCGACGCGTGCCCTATCGCCTGCGAATCGCCCAGCGCCCCTCCGTATCGCGATAGACAAGGTAGCACTGGCGTGTGGACAGCACGCCGACATGTTGCACATCAGCCTGCACGGTCCAAGTCCCGTTGCCGGCATCGAATCCGCCGATGCTGACATTCTCAACTGCAGTGACGGACTGCACGCCCAAGGGACGATCGTGCTCGATTATCAGCGCCGTCACCTGGTCAACCGTGGGCGGCACTATTGCCGATGCAATGGTGCCGCATTCCATGAGGACGAGCGTGGCGGCCAACAGGAGAGCTGCCAACACCCAACGGACAGCGGAAAACTCCATATGACACTCCTTAGTCATCGATTAACGGACCGTGCCCCGATGTAGTGCCGCCGACCCGCCTTCCAACCCAGCCACCTGTCTGCTGAGCCTCAATTGCGCTCGGATGCTTCATGGGTTGCCACGACCCGCCGCCGAACGGGACGAATCCCATCGTGGCTAATGGTCGCCGCATCACGAGGTTGGCTGGACCGACGGTCAAGCAAACACTCCAACCCGTGCGCCATGCCCAAGGTCTGAGTGAACGCGGCCAAGCTGGAACATCTGCTTGCGGCAGTCCCAAGGACGACATCTTACATCACGCACCCATAACAGCCAGGAATCTGCAGCACACAATTTTCAGTCCGGTGCACCGAGGCACGACAAAGAGGTCCAGTCGCATATAGCGTGTTGTCGTGTGCGCTGCCAATCGAGTCGGACCCCGGTGTGCGGCGGCTCAGATGGGCGAAGCACGGAACGCCCGGGGACGACCTGACGATAATCCCGCGTCTCTTGCCTCGCCCGCTTCCCAAGCAATGTCTATCTGGATACGCCGTGGTTAATCGGGGGGTGCAGCGGCATCGCCGCAGTCTGTTCTGGACAACGCCCTCTCCCAACCTGCTCAGTTGCGTACCTCGATACGGGCGCCATTAAGGGCACACAGCCTTCTTATCTCCATGACCTCATCCTCGCTCGTTTCGGCCAAAAGCCACCCCGGAATGACGACAACCGTTGATCCGGCGTTGAGTTGTGCGTTCACCAAATTCAACAGGTACCTAGCCATACCTCCTCCTTACAGCACCCTAGACCGCCAAGCGGGAGTCTGCCCTCCCTACCCATCACCCTCCCCCTGTTTGTCTCCACCTGTCGAGTCCTGAGTGTCGTCGCCTGCGAACCGCCCCATTCGAAACGCCCCAGTATATGGACGATTCCCAACGAGTCCAGCAGCGCGCTCCAGCTACGCTGGTACTCATCCTGAGATACAGACGCACGTCCATCATCGCCGCACATTCCAGTTCCGCTGGCTACCGCCGTCCCGTAGCGGTCCGTTCGTGGATGCAGCGGGAGACGTCGTAGGCGCCCCCCCCGCCATAGGCGACCCCGTCACGTGCCGGAACAGCTCTGCGTGAGCACAATCACTGTGCGTGGCCGTGACTACCAACAACGGCCAAGTTGCTTGCATTGTCACTTCCGACGGGTACACTTGCGCCGGAGACACCACAGTGGGCAACACCAGAGTGTCAAGGCGCAAGTTTCCACCGTGCGGGATTTTGCCAAGCCACACCGGCACGACAATCGGCACATACGGCCGCTCGGGCTGGTCATCGATTGCCGAGCAGTATTCCGGCTGTTCGCCAACGCTACAACTAACTGAACAACCCGGCTCCTTCAACCTTCCGCTGGGCACCGGAAGCACCCGGGTCAACCCGCAAGGAGCATGTCGATGATGGATGAAGACGCCACTGAGAGGGCAGACCAACACCACCAAACGCGGACGACACAACTGAAGGTCCGTGGGCTACCGGCAGACATTGTGCTGCGCAAGCTGGGCGCCGAGAGGCTTGCGCTTGTCCAGCAAGTTGACAAGTACTACACCAAATCTACGCCCGAATCGGCGGTTGTCCGGATAAGGGACGAAGGGGGCACGAACTATGTGACGGAGAGGATCACCTCAGCAGAGGGTGTCGCGTCCATAAGACTGACCAAGGTAATCGATGACCAAGCCAGCCTGAAGTCCTACGTGAAGGCGCAGAACATGAAGCTAACGGCTGTTGTGTTCAAGGAGAGGGTAGTCTACAGGCTTGGAGAGATAGCCGTGATGCTCGATAGCATCCGAGACTTGGGTGAGTTCACTGAGCTACACTCAAGCAACCCCAAGGACACTCCCTTCCTCATGCGGCTGGTGGAGACCCTGGGGTTGGATCCCGGCAACCTCGAGACCCGCACCTACTGGCAGCTGGCGGAACTCTCCGAATCAAGCCGCCTGAAGACCTACCTCAAGGGAATATACCATTGGGTTCAAGGCCTGGCGTGCGGCATAGTTGGCGGAGTGATGACTACGCTTGGTGTCATCATCGGTGTCACGTTCGGCGTCGGGAGTACAGTCGCTGTGGCGTCCAGCATCCTCGCGATTGCTCTCTCCGATTCGTTTGCCGATGCCGCAGCCTTGTTCACGGCGGAGTTGATGAGTCCATTCGCCTCTCGCAGCAAAGCGTTCCTACGTGGAGGGACGTACTTTGTTGGCAAAGCGGTCATATCGTCGTCGTTCATAATCCCGTTCTTGGTCATCCCGCAGGCTCACATGTTCTGGGCGCTCGCCGCCGCCGCAGGGTGGGGCGTCATCATTACCGTGCTTCTGTCGGTGCCGATTTCAATAGTGGAATCCAGTCGACTGCGGAGTACCCTGGCCAGGCAGATCGGCGTCCTTGCGCTAATCTCGGTACTGACCTTCCTCGGCAGCCGTCTGGTCATTGTCCTCGTTGGCGACTAGGACGACTCCCTGGCACACAGACCTACCGTAGGAATAAAGTACAGGCAGATGCCAAGCTCACAGCACGGGGAATCGCACCCAGTCTCAAGCTGGTGCGACAGGAGTCAGCATTCACTCGCACGGCAACCAATCACTTAGAACGCTTTCCTCGCCTCGCGCGGGCTTGGCTTTGCTTCGAAACGGAGTACCTGACACTGGAAAACCCGGCCCCCAGACCGTACGAGAGACCTAATCGCACGCGCTCGGAGGGCTTCACCTCGAGGTCGTCGAATGGCAGCACCAGCGGGGGATTGAACCAAGGGCTTCCATGCGCAACTATGTCGTCGGTCAGCGCTACCGAAGTGCACAGCCTAACTCCATTGACTGCACATGGTCGAGATGGCACCATGTCAATCGTAGTGTCAATGGAAACGTCGTTATCTTGGTCGAAGCGGACTCGATGAAACTCAACCGCATCTGACAAGGCCGGTCCGGACTGCCTGGCTCCGTACTCCTCAAAGTGAATCAGGCGGAAGTCCATGCCGCTGAACTTGTAGTCAGCATGTACCAGCTCCGCCGTGGTGACAGCAGCCTGCGGAATAGTATGCCCGTCCGGCTTCAGCCACTTTTTCACGGCGTCGTTCATGACCTCCACCTGCAACTCGGCAATCAGCGCCGTGTCCAGCATCTCGCATATGATGACGTCTGCATCGATCCCGTCCTCCAGTTGGCGCGAATCCGCTTCGACGACGCGTACTCTCGAGGCGTAACCATTGCTCCTGACAAAATACTCTGCGGCTTCCGCCACCATTGGATCGGCTTCGACAGCAATGACCGTTGCCCCCGCATCGGCAGCGAACATCGCCAGAACCCCCGTCCCACAGCCCAGATCGATTACGGTATCCCCCTGCCGGACGCACGCTGCTATGGCACGACGGAACGCGTCGGTCCGTCGACAATCTGACAGCAGATTGAAGTGATACACCAGTGGTATCGATGGTCCGGACGGAAACCTGTCTTGGGATACACCGGCTGCCGTCGGCAGTCCGATTTCGTAGAACCGGATGTTGTGAAAACCGCCCGCGGACAGAAGCCCTTGCGACACCAGACTCTCCAGGGCGGCTTCGACCTCGTTCTTGCTGCGTCCAACAGCCGCAGCAGCCTGAAGAAGAGTAACTCGTCCCTCACGATGGGATAACCGCAGGAGTTGCCGCTCCAAAGGCGGCAACCTGCCTACGGTGTCGAAGAAGTCAAACGCTCCCCGAATCCGGCGGCGCACCATCAGCTACGGAACGGCATGAAACCGCGGGTAAGCTCGGCGCTCACTTCCTGTTTCGCACAGCGCAGAAGAAGCGCGAGCTCCTTCACCTGACAGTGTAGTCGGCATATTTTACCTCTAGCGACTCAGCCGCGGCAGTCGCGAGCTTCTGGTCGCGCGCGAACACCCTGATTGTCATCTCGCGACGGTGGTTCTGTCTGCCGAAGTAATCAAAGAGATCCTGATGCGCGTTCCTCAGCAACAGCGCCCGGCTGCCGCCGCCTGGCTGCCGGCTCATCTGCGGGGATGCCCCGTCATCAATGATCGGGATATCGCCCGACAACCACTCGGTAGCCGCAGCCTGCTTGCTCCCGAACTTTCTGGGCACAAAGAGGAGGTAGTCGGCCTGGTCGTTGGCCAGTGCTTCCCCCTTGACCCAGTCCAAGAACATCTCGACCACGGACGCCCGGGACAATGAGTGCAGCTCGGCTTTGAATGCCACCTGATATGGTCTCCGCGTGAACACCAATTCCGCAAGCGGCAGGCTCGCACGATTGGAGAAGACGGCAGCTAACAACGCCTCCTCTGTCATGAAAGGCAAATCGCTCAGGCGGTCCGGCTCCGACCGCAGCCACTCAGCGACGGAGGCATTGAACATCGCCGTGTACGCCCTGTTCGTGTCCGTATCGAAGGCTCCCTGCCAGAGCATCTCACGTCCAAATAGCAGATTGAGGACATGCTGAATGCCCTCTCGCCTCAGCTTGATCAGGGGGCGGTCAGAGGCAGCGTCGACCACGACTGCCTCAAGGAACCCCTTGATGTTCACCGAAGCGAGTTTGAGGCCGATAAAAAAGGAATCGCGATAGTAATGGTCCAACCTGTCTAAGTCGATGTAGCCATTCACCAGCTGCGATATCGGCGATGTGTTCCTCTTGTCATGAAGGCCGCGGACTTTGCTGAGTTGGACCCTGTGTCGGCAAACGCTGGCCATGGTATCTAGATGTTGCGTCCGCGCTCGCTTGGCGAGTGACTTGTAGAGCGGGGACGATGTCGTTAGATAGTCCGCCGTGATCTCCTCGTGGTCTCCATACCTCGCGGCAACTGGCGGACAATCCTCCAGCGTGTGGGAGAACGGCAGGTGCCCGGCGTCGTGCGTCAACAAAGAGACAAGGAACGCCTCGGTCATCTCCCTCTTCGCGGCGTAGTGCCTGAGTGGCTTGGTATTGCTGTGCCGCGTGCTGTACTTGACCCGGACGTGGTCCAGCGCGTAGTAGCCGAGTATCATGGTGCCGACTGAGTGCGCGAATCGCGTGTGAGTCGATGAGGGGAACATCAGGTATAGCAGCCCGGACTGCTTCAGAAAATTCTGGCGGTTGAGTTCGAATGTGTTCACCAGTTCTTCGCATACCTCAACGACCTCATCTCGGCACCCGAGGAAGTTATCAATTGCCGCCGGCGCCGCGCCCGTCTTGAAGGCTCCCAGCTCGTACAGCGGATCGACAATGGAGAAGGGACCGAAGTTACGCGCCACGATACCTCCACTGGTCTCTAACGTATGTCTTGGATGATATCGGCCAAGTGACAATAGCCGGCCGCAGTAGCACTACCGCTATCGTGCACAGCCGGCAGGAGATGCTCTAGCAGCATCCGCGGATCGAACAGCACAACACACCCAACGCTCGCGCCGTACTTGAGCAGTTCGCGGTTGTAGCCGTCCAGTATCTCAACGACCTGATCATCAACCATGTACTTCCGCCCCCCAACGAGAATCGGGCTATCTCCCGCGGGAACCCCTGTTGCAACGACGATACAGTCGAAGTCGCATTTAAAGTCCCGCTTCGCCAAGCGAAGGAAGTGCAAGGTACCGGTCAGGCTCTGTGGATCCAGACGACTGAAGAGCACAATTCGCCTGTCCGCCAAGCTCAGCGCGGTGAATGACTCCTGCGCGATGCCACTGCGGGCATCAACAAAAGTGTAATCTAACTGCCGGAGTTGCTCGAATGGAGTAAGGTAACGCGACTTGAAAGTATCTATGTTTATCTCGTCAAACTGGCCCGGATCGGCCAGTTCCTTGTAGGTATCTTTGGACTCCGGCTTCGCCGCAATGAGGTATAGCCGCTTTGGTGGCAGGTCAACGTACTTGCCGCAGTCGATTATGGCACGAGAGAAGCTCATTATGTTGCAGTCTCGTAGCAGGAGCTCCGCTGTGCTGGGACGCTTCTGGGTGACGCCCGCCGGCACGCCGAATATCGTAGCCAGACCCGGAGCCAGAAGGTCAAAATCCACACAGCCAACAGCACGTCCGCGACTCGCCAAGAGCGCCGCGACATTCGCCAGCGCGAGGCTCCGTCCGGTGCCTCCCTTGACAGAGAAGAAAGCAATTGACGCCATGCTACTACTCCTCCCCGGCATCACCATCGACGACGACCTGAGACCTGTACTTCGTCAATGCAAGCTCTACCAGCTTTGTCTGCATCTCCTCGGTCATCTCACAGAAGGCGTCGCCAACGGCACGCTCAATGCGTTTCTCCGTATCGCTACCCATCGGCCCGCTCTTCAGCGGATAAACATAGCAGAGATAGGTGACGATGGCGTCTATGGCGCGTTGCGTCAGGTAGACTTGGTACTTGGGCCCCTTCCATAGTTTCCGCGATGAAGACCTGTCTCCTATCACCCGCGCGCGGGTCCGATCCAGGAAGTCCTCAAGATCGCTGAGGTCTCCGTCTCCAAGATTGACTTTGCTGCCCGCCCCGCGCGTCAGGCTGTAGTACCAACTAAGTACGGCAAGCAGAAGATACTCATAGGAGCGGTCCTCGTAGAATACCCTGTCCGATTGCTTGGTCAGGACACCCTTCGCGAACTTTACGACGTGACTTGCCCCCTGCGACTCGAACACGAGCAGTTGGTCAACTTCCTGCTCGGCATAGAGGTACAACAATGTCCGGACTATCTTCGTAGCGGTCTGATCCGGGACTTCGATGTCAACCTGACTGAGCCAGTGGCAGATGCTGCCGGCATAGATGAAAAGCGTGTTCGTCCGGTTCTTATCCTCGGCGTCGAATATGCCCGGGTAGACGATCTGCCACTTGCGACCACTCTCGACCGAAAGATCCGGGTTCACAATCCCAGACAGCCAGTTCGCGACTCCCGCTAAGGCGGCACGGCAGCGATCGACGTCCTTCTTCTTCAGAGGGAACTCAGTACTGGACTGCAGAACATACGACAGGGCCACGGTGGCGGACCACGTAAAGTAAACGCTGGGGACGTCCAGTGCGTACTTGCGGCCGCCCCAAGTCCAGTAGCAGGTATTCCCCTTGGTGATGGCATTATCAAGAAGCCAATCAAACGCCGCGCGCAGCTGCTGGTCGATATCTGCCCTCCTCGGCACCGGCTTCTTCAGGCATGTTTGGTACATGCGGATCACATCTACCAATCCCGTGAGAACGTAGCTTGCCGTGTCAGTGAAGTCGGTCACGCCCCTCGAGATATCTACTCCATTGGTCCTGAGTTGTTCATCAAGATACGGCTCAGGCGTGTATCCCAGCTTGTCGACCACTTGCAGGATCGCGTCGATGTCCTCTCTCCATGTATCTTCCAAAGTCGAAGGGAAAAGATAGCTTGGGTCGACGTGCTCGCGAAGGTCCTTCAACGATCCCACTACTGTTCCGAAACCCGCTATGCCCTCGAGCGTCTTCACAAGCCCCTGGTCGTTGTCATCATCCAGCCACCCGCCTCGGTCCGTGCGCACCTTGTACATCGCGACCAAGGACTCGTTGACAATACTCAGGTAGTCATCCATGACTGCAGCCTCCCAGTGCTATCGTTCTGATTCACCAACCAATCTAAAAGCCAATCCGCTTCGCCAGACGACGTACATCCGACGATGGAGCTAAGTGCACTGCAGACCGCGGTTTCCCGTTCTGCAGAACCGAATTCTCGGGGTGCGCCTGTGCGCCTCGCCCAGACCAACACTACTTTGCACAACCTATCGACACAAGTCAAGTTCGCCCCCATCGGACCACCGTGCCCGAAGGGGACTCCTCTCCGGCAGGAGCTCGCCGCCATCACCGGCGTACAGCAGATCCAAGGTGGCTTCTACCGGGAGTTGTCAAATCCGAGGTCTGCTACCCAGGAGTGGGGGCCGTACGGGTCGGAGCGCGCCGCGAACAGCCGGACAAGCCAGTGACCCGGGTGGTCCAGTTGGATGTCCAACCGCGCCAGGCCATCCTGCCTGTCCAACTTGATCGCGTCACCCTCTCTCCGCCTGCCGTGTTCCGAGACTGCTGCCAGCAGCGTGACATCTTCCGGGGCCTCGACTTCCACCAACACGTGCCCGGTCGTGTGACTGACCTTGCTGAGGGGACTGCGCAGGCGGAGGCCGAACCCGAAGAACTCGCCCCTCAAGTAAGGCAGGCTGGCGAAGTCTTCCTCGGGGATGGGCTGTTCAAGCAGCTGCCACTCCTTGTCCTTCGGGAAGTGCATATGGATAAAGTGAATGGGCTCAGGGAACAGGTAGTCGGTGGTGTACTCCTTAACGAAGCTGCCGTCATCCCCGTAGTGGCCTGCATCCCAGGTCACATCCACAAGCCGCCACTCGCCGCCGATCCGTACGGCATTCCAGGCATGATTCGACTCACCGGGGTCTTGGCCGGCGTAGATGTCGTAACCGATCCCCCTGGCGTATCCGGACACCACCACGCACTCCAACCCTGCCAGTTCGCACATCTTCTGGTAGAGTGCAGCAAAACCTGCGCAGACTGCTGTGCGGTTCCGCAGGGTCCGCTCGAAACTCTGACTGCCTATGCTGCCGGTACGGTACGCCCTGGTATCGTAACTTATGTTGTCGGCGACCCAGTCATGCAGCACCTTCGCCCTGTGGAACTCGCCTGTCACTCCGCGCAACAACTCCTGTACCAACTGCTCCAGCCCACCGGACGGGTCGTCTTCCATCCTGCGGTAGATGTCGGACGGAACCACCAACGCGTGGCTGTCCGGCTCGTCCTCGAAGCCTGCCGGCACGACAGCCGTCACCAAGGAGGTCGTGTCCTTGCGCCCGTCGATACTAGCCGGCACCTCCCTGCTCGCGCGGCCGGTGTCACTGCTGTTCACGGCTGAACCCCGGTGCGGGTGGCCACGCGCACCGGGTCGCTCGGAACAGGCCGGGCTGGTAACGCTCTGTAGACAGGCCAGCACGAACACCGGCAGGAGTCTGCCTGCCGTGTTGCGCGCGAACCCGGTTAAGCCGGGTTCTTCCGCGCCGACGCGAGCCGGCCGGCATCGGGGCGGCAAGAAGAACCTCAGCGACGCTTGCGGCGAATCAGGCCGCGGACTTGCAGGCTCCACTGCCCGGACTTCTCTTCTTTGCACTCCGCGGGCCGCGCGAGCTCGGTCTCCGCGGTGCGGTCCA
>JAFGRF010000017.1 GCA_016935295.1 Caldifarciminota bacterium
ATCTCCGCCGTCCCATCCAGCTCGAGTCCGAGCAGGGCGAGGGTAGCTCCGACTGCCGCCGCATTAGCCATGACCGGGTCCTTCCCGTGCTCACGGGCAAGGTCGAGCAGCGGAATCCGGACAGAGGTGACGCCCTCGGGCAGGCCTTCCGCGGTATCGGTCACAACCACCGCATCCTCGGCCAGGTCAGGCAGGTGCCGCGCCACCAGAGCCGGGTCGAGTGCCACCAGCACGTGGGCCTTGTCGTGGTCTGCCGCCACCGGCTCGGTGCTCACCCGTACCCGCGCGCAGTTGTGTCCGCCGCGTATCCGCGACATCACGTCCTGCGATATGAAGACGTAATACCCGGCCCGGACCAGCATCCGGCCGAGTGTACGCGATATGACCTGCAAACCCTGGCCTGCCCTTCCGGTGATGACAATAGTGAGGTCGCTCACCGGAACTCCCCCATTGCCTTCTTCACCACCTCGATGTCGAACGCGAACCCGGTGACCGCCTGTCCGGGCCGACCGCACGTCTCGTAGGCCGGCCTGCGCGACCTGTAGAAGACCCCGATCGGAATCTCGACGTCCTCTTCTTCTGACGGCCATTCCAGGATTCGCGCGCGCGCCGCGTCTGCGTCCAGCGGACTGTGCGACTCGACTTCAAGGTCGTACACGCGCTTCCGATACCACTCGGCGGTATTGACGTGGTTATAGGTCACGCACGGCTGCAGGATGTCGATGAACCCGAAGCCCCGATGCCCGAGCGCCTCGCCGATCAGCCGGGCAAGATGCTTGGTGTCGCCGGAAAACCCGCGGGCGATGAAGCTCCCGCCCATGGCCAGCCCGGCTGCCAGCGGATTGAATGCGGGCATATGCGTACCGGCCTCCCGGTGCTTGGTTGTGAATCCGAGACTGCTGGTCGGAGCTGCCTGGCCTTTGGTCAGGCCGTAGACGCCGTTGTTGTGCGCGAGGCAGACTATGTCCGGGTTGCGCCGGAACGCGTGCAGCAGATGGTTGCCGCCCTCGCCGTACATGTCACCGTCCCCGCCCACGGCAATGACCTTCAGCTCCGGGTTCGCGAGCTTCACACCGAGGGCATGCGGGATAGCCCGGCCGTGCAGACCGTGCAGAAAATTGGCGCCGATGTACTGCGCCACCTTGCCTGCCTGCCCGATACCGCCCACGACCACAACCTGCCAAGGTTCGAGCCTGGCCGCGGCCAGTGCCTGCCTGAGCGCGGTGAGAATGCCGAAGTTCCCACAACCGGGGCACCAAGTGACTTCAGCGTTCGTCGACCAGGCCGTGCTTTCAGCCACGTTGCGCTCCTCCGGTTGAAGGACAAAGTAGTAAGGACAAAGGACTAAGCAAGTACAAATGGCGAAAAGCCCGAATCGGACTTTGGCCTTTCCACTTTCCCCTTTGCTTTGTCCTTTGTACTTCGTCCTTGGTACTTCGAGTAGCAGCAGATCTCACTTGCACTTCGCCCCTATCTCCTCGGCCAACGCCTTCGCCTCAAACGGCCTTCCGTCGTACTTCAGCACCTGCTCATCGGCCTTGATTCCGGTCTCGCGCCGAAGCAGGATCGCGAGCTGGCCGGTCGAATTGCCCTCGACCGTAATCACCTTGCGCGCCGGCGAGAGCAGGCCGGCTACCCGCTCGCGCGGGAACGGAACCAGGTCGCAGAGATGCACCATCGCCACGCTTGCCCGCTCCGCACGCAGGATGTCAACTGCCTCGCGCGCCGCCCCGTAAGTCGAGCCGAAGCAGAACACGATGACCTCCGCGGTCTCCTCCGGATAGCAGGTCGGCCGTTCCACCGCCCTGGCCATGGCCTCAAACTTGCTCATCCGCTTCCCGTGCATCTTCACGCGCACGGCCTTGTCCTCGTTCTGGAACCCGTCCTCGTCGTGCTCGGTGCCGAGAGAACGGACCAGTTGGCCGCGGGTTCCCGGCCGCAGCCGCGGCGAGATCCCGTCTCTCGTGAACGCATAGCGCTGGTAGCTGTTTGCCGGCCGGCCCTGCCAGAGGAGCTCATCGAAGTCGCTGCTCGCCTTCACCCGGGCGAGATTGAAAGAAGGGACGGTCCAGAGCGAATCCGAAAGCTGCTGGTCGGAAAGGACGATGGCCGGCACCTGAAACCGTGCCGCAAGCTCGAACGCCCGGTTGGTCGCGTAGAACGCCTCCTCGGCCGTGCCGGGCGCGAACACGAAGCGCGGGAACTCATCCTGCGACGCGCTGGTGACGAAGAGCAACTCGCCCTGCTCGGTCCGGGTGGGGAAACCGGTTGCCGGACCGGCCCGCATCGCAATCACGATGACGACAGGCAGCTCGGCCATTGCGGCCATGCCCAGGCCCTCGACCATCAACGCGAACCCGCCGCCCGAGGTCGCGGTCATGGCCCGCGCTCCGGCGTACGACGCACCGATCACCATGTTGATGGCGGCAATCTCATCCTCGGCCTGCTCCATCACCAGCCCGGCCTCGGCCTGCTTCGCGGCAAGATACTCCATTATCGGGGTCGAGGGCGACATCGGGTAGCCCGCGTGGAAACGCACGCCCGAAGCCAGCGCCCCGAGCGCAATCGCGTGATTGCCGGAAACGAGCAGCCGCCTGGGCTGGCGGGTCTGCTTGGGCAGTTCGCACGGACAGGTCCCGCCCCACTTCTTCTTCACATAATCAGCCCCGGCCTTCAGGCAGCCCAGGTTCTGTTTCACGACTTCTTCGCCCTTGGCCGCAAACCGTTCCTTCAGCAGACTTCTCAATCCTGTCGCCGGATGCCCGGTCAAAGCCAGAAGCGCGCCCAGCCCGACCACATTGGCCATCCTCTTCGTGCCCCCGTGCTTCTCGGCAATCACCGCCATCGGCACTCTGAAGGCTATTCCCGCCTCTTCTCCCTCTCCCCCTGCGGGAGAGGGCCGGGGTGAGGGGGACTCCGGCGGCTCGGCGATTATCATGCCGCCTTCTACCATATCCCCGCGGTGCTCGTCCACCGACAACTCGTCCATTGCGAGCAGCGCGTTGAACTTCCCCGGCACCGAATAGACCTGCCGGTCTGAAACCCGGACCGCAGTGAAGTTATGCCCGCCACGAATGCGGGACATGATGTTGGGATAGGAGAAAGTGTGATAGCCGCTGCGCACCAGGGCCCGGGCCAACAGCTCGGACGCCGTGTCGATGCCCTGCCCGGCCTGCCCCGCCACGGTCAGAGTGACATCGGTCACAGGACTATGTTAGAAAACCACAGGCCCGAACGCAAGCGAGACCTCCTGCCTCCAGAACCCTTATTGAGCCACGAAAGCACGAAACATGCGAAACGAATGGGTACAGAAGGCCACACGTCTGTTTCACTCCTTTCTCGTGTCTTCGTGGCTGCCAATTTCGGAATCGGCGCCCTGCCAAAGGTCAACCACGGGTAGACACAGATGAACACAGACGAGGGCCGAAACCGAGTACCATCCGCAGGCTAGACGGACTACGCAGATGTCTCGGGCGGGTTTCGGATTGGAGAGTGCGACCTCGCGTCGAGAGCACGATTGGGTCGGTCATTGCACCTCGCATTGCTCGTCGGAAAGCGTCGGTCAGTGGATATTTTACTGCGTAGCGCACTGCATCGGCAACTGCATCGTTCGCCTCATCTCAAACTCAACCTCAACCTCGACCTCAACCTGCATCGATCATCGCACCGCGAAATGCCCGCGAAACTGCTCGCGGCACTGCACCTGAAAACGCTTGCGGCATCGCTCGGTTCAATGCTCGACTCAAAGCACCGGTCATTGCAGGCTTCAATGCACCCTGCACTGCTCGGGCAAAGGCTGCCGGGTAGGCGGCCTGGGGATCATACCCCCCATGGCGAAATTGTGGTGAGCGACTCAGGCTCCTACTACATACGGTATCGCGGTTTTCGGCATGTCTCCGTTTCCCGAACCAGAATCGCCGTTTTCTCCGGCATCCGCGGTCGTGAGGACATCGCGTAAGTTACGTATTCCGTGTCCAGGGGTCGTGGTGGGGGCGTCCCCTCCCCCGTCCGGTGTGGGCGCCTTCAGGCTTGCGGTCGCGTCTCAATCCGGGCCTGCGCTCTGGTTCGCATTCAGGCTTGCCCTTGGGCCTGCCGTCGGGCCCGCCTTGCCGCCTTCCTCCCGGCCTGCGCCCAGACTCCCGGTCAGACTTTCCTCCGGGCTTGCCTTCAGGTCTCCGGTCAGGACTTCCTCCGGAACAATGATGGAAACTACGCTCGGGTCTACCATCAGATTCACGCTCCGGTTCTCCTCCGGACCTACCTTCGGGGCCTCCTTCCCTGCTCAGCCGAATCCGCATCAATCCGCCCAACCCGGCGCACGGCCAGCGGCTGCGGCCCTTGGCTTGACAGCGGGAGAATCAGGCATATGCTGACACGAAGTGGACCCACATCGCAACGGTCCCGCGAGTGACGAACCCGTCGTGTCACCTCAGCCGCTGGCGTAACGAGGCATCGGGATGGAGATCACCCCCTCCCGCAACTCCGTTCCAGTGAGGCTCACCGAGGAACGCTGGAGTCATGTCGTCTCCCGCCATCCGGAAATGGCCGACTACCGGACCAAGGTGTTGGAGACCATTGCGAACCCGGACTACGTCCAGCAAGGCGACTTCGGCGAGCTGCTGGCAGTCCGGGACTATGGCGAGGAACTGAAGCTGGGCCGGTTCGTGGTGGTTGTCTATCGGGAAGCCGCCCCTGATGACGGGTTCGTGCTTACTGCGTACCTGACGGACAGAACATCGTCAAGGAGGAAGACAATATGGAAGCGGTGAGAATTCCGGAACGGGCTTCGGACGTCACCTGGGACTACGACGCCGAGGCAGACGTGCTCTACGTCTCGATCGGGGCGCCGCGCCCGGCCGTCGGCGAAGACATCGGTGAAGGTGTGGTGCTGCGCTACGACCGGGACGCGAAGGAAATGATCGGGCTCACAGTCGTGGGACTGCGCCAGCGTCTGCTGCAGGCCATCGCGTCGGTGCCTGGAACCGAGTCCTTCGCGGTCCACGACAAGCCCAAGCCCGGCAGCCGTAGGCCGTAGGCCGTAGGCCGTCGTCCGCCTTCACTCCTCCGTCCTCCGTCTTCTCTCCTATGTATTCATTCCTCCATCCTCCATCTTCTCTCCTCCGTCTGGCTCTCGACGTCCTCATTCATCCATCCTCACTCTTCCCTCCTCTGTTTTTCTTCCCCGCCCCGGCACCAGCCGCTTGCCGGCAGACGAACGACTAGGTTCTCTCAAGAACCATGAAGCGGGCTCCCGCCCGCTCCGGTTCTCCTATGCTGCCGTCTGTGCCTCTACCTTG
>JAFGRF010000170.1 GCA_016935295.1 Caldifarciminota bacterium
CGTCATTCAGCCTTCGGACTTCGGGTTTGTCTTCCATCATAGCGTCTCCACGAAGCGGTCGAACAGGTCTTCGCTGTCAAGCGGACCGGGCCTGCCCTCGGGATGGAATTGGACCGCAGAGACCGGGCGGCGCGAGTGTCTGATGCCTTCGACCGAGCCGTCGTTTGCGTTCTCAAACCAGACCTGCCAGTCGCGCGGCAGCGTGGTGACATCAACCGCGTACCCGTGGTTCTGGCTCGTGAGGCGGCAGCGGTCGGTGCCCTTCTCGCGGCACGGCTGGTTCTGTCCCCGATGGCCGTAGCGGAGCTTGTAGGTGCGCGCACCGGCAGCGAGCGCGATGAGCTGGCACCCGAGGCAGATGCCGAAGACGGGCCGGTTCAATGCCAGCGCCCGGTGAAGTACCGATACGGTGGAGCCGCATCGCTCGGGGTTACCCGGACCGTTGGATACCAGGATGCCGTCGAACCGTTCGCCGGTGTAGTCGTAGTCAGCCGGCACCTGCAGGACCTCGACCCCGCGCCTGAGCAGCTCGCGCCGGATGGAGAGTTTGACCCCGCAGTCAACGAGGATGACCCGCTTTTTGGCTGAGGGACGCGGGACATGACCCAATTCAGTCCGTGAATTGGGATCGTGTCCCAAGTCCCTGAGGAGCTGCGGTTGCCGTACGCACACCTCGGGCACGATGTCAGTGCTGTTCGGGTCGAACAGCGCGACCGGTTCGCCGGAATAGTCGGCGGGAAGAACCCGACCGAGCATCGTGCCGCGTTCGCGGAGTAGAATGGTGAGCTTGCGGGTATCGATGCCTTCGACGCCGGGGACGTTCTCCTCGGCGAGCCAATGGTCCAGAGAGCGGGCGGCAGTGGCGTGGCTCTGGTCAGAATGGGCCGTAGAGACGATTAGACCGGACGCCTGGATGCGCGACGACTCGAAGCAGTCTTTGTCGGACGCCGGGACGCCGTAGTTGCCGATGAGAGGATAGGTGAGGACCAGTATCTGGCCGCGATACGAAGGGTCAGTCAGGCTCTCGACATAGCCGACCATTGAGGTATTGAATACCACCTCGCCTGAAGTCGGACCGTGGAATCCGAAGCCGGTACCGGCGAACTTCGAACCGTCTTCAAGTTCGAGGATGACCTTCTTTGGCTGGGGTTCGTCGGTCGGATGGATGTCGGAGGGCAATGCGGCCATATCTTAGTTGGGGACGAATGCGGCGCAAGCCCGGCATAGCCGGGCAGGACAATCCAGAATCCAGAAACCAGAATGAAGAATGACGGAATCGGACCTGCCACGAAGACACGAAAGCCACGAAACGGATGGGATATTCCGGCGCGGCTAGAGGCCGGCGAGAGCTTCCTGCAGTTCGTCGAGCGAGCGGATGGTGCAGTCTGGAATCATGCCTTCGGGCTGAGGCGAGTTGTCGCGGTTGAGCCAGATTGCCTTCATCCCGGCAGCGTGGGCACCGACGATGTCGGACTTCGGCGTGTCGCCGACAAACGCCGAATCCTGCGGACTGACGCCCAGTTCGTCAAGAGCCAGAGCAAAGATGCGCGGGTCAGGTTTGAGAATACCGACCTGGCGTGAAATCACGACCGCTCCGAAGTAGCTTTTCAAACCCGAGGCATCCATTTTGGCACACTGCAGGTCGCATGGACCGTTAGTGACCACGCCCAGTTTATAGTTGCTCGTCAGCGGGTCGAGGCAGGGTTTGACGTCAGGGAATGGGACGTAGCGGTTGCGGCGTTCAAGCGGGTAGACGGCTGCAAGATTCTCGGCGAGGAAGGGGTCGCACACGCCGATTTCGCAGAGCGCCTGGTTCCAGACCTCGGTTCGGTAGGTTGGCGCCCAATCTCGCAACTGCTTCATTTCGTCGTCATCGCCTTCGAAGTTCGAGCAGAGCGCCTCCCACGAGGAAATATCGAAGACGTTGCCGTGCGCCGCCACGATAGGATTCGCACGGAATAGTTGGCGGGCTACGCGACGCACTGAGTCCTTCAGGTCACCGGGCGGGATATTGTGCCATGCCTTGGCGATCGCGGCGGTTGCGACCAGTGCTTCGTTCGCTGCCGATTCGTCCGGCAGCAGAGTGTCATCGAGGTCGAACAGGACCGCCTTCAACATGAAGTGTGATTCTACCTTAATGCTCACCTCGTGCAAACCGCACGAGTGTAACCGTCCTCACCCTCGCCCTCTCCCAGAGGGAGAGGGAATGGGGCGAGGGAGTCCGGTCCGGTTGGGCAGGAGCTTGGCGCTCTTGGCGTCCTTGGCGGTTTCTTGGACGGTCCGGACTTCAGTCTATGAGGATGAGGTTGATGTGTTTGGAGGGTCCGTCTCGGCGCGTCGCCACCTCGAGCTTGATGCCGGAGTTGCGGGCCGTGGCGTAGACGTCGATGCCGCAGGCTTCCATTGACGGCCGGGCGTCCTCCGGATGGCGGCAGTCGCGGGTCAGGTCGCAGACACGACACAGCCGGCAGGGTCCATCGGCGAGCCCGAAAGCTTTGTAGTGCCCGTCGAGAAATGCCGCCCGCTCCAGCTCGGCTACGAGCCCGCGCATCCGTCGCCGCTTGGGTCTGTAGTCCGACGGCGTGCAGACATAGCTGTAAATGAGTGCGCGGCGGTAGTCGGCGAGCACCCGCTTCATTTGCGCGGGCGTCGGCGTGCGCGGCGGACAGCAGAGTCCCTTGCCGAACCCGTCGCAGCCGAACTGGCACTTCAGTCGCACCCACTCGGCGGTCACGACGTTGCTGACCGGGATGATCTTCGCCTCGTGAACGCCGGCCGCGAGCGCACGCGCGACATACTTGTCGTACTTTTCCGATGGCGGTGTAGTCATCCACGTACGAGGCCACGCGTCCAGCAGCAAGGAACGGTGAGCGTGCCTCTCATTGCGGTCATGCTACAAAGGCCATGGTTGATGTCAACGACGCGTCACGACGACGACGGGCTCCAGCGACCCGGTCGCGGGGCAGGTCACCGCGCGCGATGGTCTCGCTGTCCGCGTTATACAGGTCTGTATAACGCGGACAAGCGGGCAGGAAAGGGGACAAGAGACTGATTCAGAGAAGGTTGGAGCCGCTCGGCATGTGACCCTGGGGGTCGTCCCGGGAACGGTTCCCGGGGTGGTTTGCGGTATGACTCTGAAGGAGACTCCGAGGGCGACTCTGACGGCGATACCCGGGGCGATTCGCGAGGTCATCTGCGGGTAGGTCTGTAGGACGATTCAGTGCGCGACGGGCGGCGTCACTCGGAACTCCACTCCCGCAGCTACCTACACCGTCGCTCCGGATATGACTCGTTGAACAATCCGCGGAGCAACTCGCAGGGCAACCTGCGGGATCACTTGCCGGGCTACTCGCAGGGCGACATGCCGGACCGCATCCCGGGTCCGTTGTCCTGCTGACCTGTTGTGGCGAGCGGTGTTCGGCTAGCGCGTGCGGTCGGGCGCGAGCTTGGTCACGAATAGACCATCGGATGTGCCGGCGACCACATAGCCACCGTCCGCGGTCTGACGCACGCAGTACCCATAGTCGGCAGAGAGCGTGTCGGTCCACACCGTATCTCCGTTCGACGATGTGCGCACCAGAGTCAATTTGTCATCTTCGTTGCCCGGTCTCGTCGTCCCGCAGATAACGTAGCCGCCATCCGTCGTCTGTTCGACCCATTGTCCGCGGCTCCATTCGCTCGGCAAGTACAACTTCCCCCACACGATGTCTAGAAGAGCCCGAAGGGCAGAGTCCCACGGGCTTTGCCCGTGGGTGAATGAATAGGCGGCGATACTGGCTATAATTGTCTGTGGAA
>JAFGRF010000171.1 GCA_016935295.1 Caldifarciminota bacterium
ACAGCCGCCCGATGAAGTGTCTCGGCTACCGAACGCCGTTAGAAGCTGCCGCCGAGTTTGTTGCACTTCGCGCTTGAATGCGGGCCCGCGGGTCAGGAATCTCTTACTGCGTCACCGAGACTGCCGCCGGGTTCTGCCCGAGTCTTGCCACTCCGCGAGCCGCCGGCGGACCTTTGCCGCGATCTGGGATACGGTCATCTTGTCGGTCGTCTCCACCCCAACGACGCGGCCGCAGGCGGGGTCCCGCTCGATGCGCTTCTCGAGCTCGCCCTTCGCCTCGCCCGGGCCGAAAATCAGGACCGCTTCCGCGCCCCTAACCTGCGCTGCTACCCGGTCGTAGTAACGGTTGAGCTCCCCGGTGTACTTTCGCTGGTGGCTGTCATCGGCCGGGACAGCTTGCGACTCGAACGGACCGCCGTGGCGTGAACCAGCCGCACGCTGGATATGCTTCTCGGAGTGGGACTCAATCGTCCGGGTTTCTTCGCCCTTGTTGGTAACCACCACGACCACCGCCCGGCGGTGGTCGATCCACAAGCCTGCTATGGGTTTCATAGTATCCTCTCTTCTCGTCGGACCAGCATGCACGGATGCGCGGACGCGCAGGCCGGGCCAGCGTCTCAGTTGTCCGGCTTCGACGCCGACGGCTGCTTCCGATGGGCCCGGCCCAGCAGCAACCCGATGAGCAACGCCAGCCCGGCACAGCCGCCGATCCAGATCGCGACCCGGCCGACCAGCGCTCCGACGACCATGCCGACGCACACTCCGAACACCAATAGAATAGTCCCCGTGGACTTCATTAGTCACTATAAGGCGACAAGAGGGCGCGGTCAACCCCGAGCCGGACCCGGTGACGTTGGCCTATCTCTGATATCTTTCATGGCCGTCTTCCTTGATGCTGAGGCGCTCATCCTCCGGGACCTTCCTCGATCCTGATCACCCCTCCGGTCCCTCCGCACGACCCGTACACCAGCGCGCCGAAGAAAGGGTCTGGAGTTCGCCGCTGCGGCTGGAGAGGGCAGTCGGTCTACGGCTTGTTCTGCGTCGCGCTGGGGCCTGACTGGCGGAACTGCATCTCCGTGAGGCTTTTCGATATTTCGCCGAGTGCGCGAAGCTCGCACGAACCGGGGTCGGTTGAACTCGCGGCGCCCTCCCGGAAGATGGCGCATGCCGTACCTAAGCAGACATCGAAGCCTCTGAACGGGCACTTGGCAGAGATTTTGTTCTTGGGGTGCATCTTTCCTCCTTGTACTTCCGTCATGTGTGACTTGGTCTTCGAGCCAATTGGCCATGCCGGGAGGTCTCAACTGGGTCGACCATAACTGGATTCTAGGTCTGGCGGCTGCGGATGTCAAGCCGGCTGGTCATCGTCGGGCGGAGGGGAGAAGGCGGGGTCGGGTTCGTAGCGAGTTTCAGCCTCGACCTTAGCCTCAACCTCTTCCAGGTCCTCGGACTCGGCCAATCTGCAATCGACAATCTGCAATCTGAAATGCCTGTGGATGGGGCGGGGATGTCAGATCGGCGGGGCCTGTTGTCTGGGCGCGGAAGGGCGCGGTTCATTTAAGTGAACCGCGGGACCTGGCCTCTGATGCAGGGGAGAGGACCGGAGAAGCTGAGAGGAAAGGGACGAGGAACTGGCCGGAAGCGGTCAACCGTTAGCCGTCAGCCGGCCTGCGCTTGGGCTAGCCTGATGCTTGCGGCTTGAGGCTTCAGCTTGCGCTTGAGCTGCGACGCGGTTCCGCTCCGCCTCTCTACTCAGCCTCAGCCTCAACCTCAGCCTCGCGGCGAAGCCGCGTCGGATGTCCCGAAGCTTCCGGGAATAGGGTGCCTGTCCCTAGTGGCCACGGAAGTTCAGAACTTGGGTCCTCAGTCCTATCCGAAGGTGCAGCGTGCAACTGGCCGCCACGGTTCCTGTAACAAGCTCGTCCGCGTAACCCAAGTAGACGACAAATAACCGAAACTTGCCCGGGTTGACATTCCCCATCAGGAATTCGCCATGCTCATCAGTCACGACTTGGCTGTCGGTTCCCCAGAACTGGACTGCCACGCCGGCCAACGTCTGTTCTGTCTTTGCGTCGAAGACCTTGCCTGCGACTGTGCCGGTGCCAGAACGACCACTGTCGGAGCCAGTGGCCGTCGTGCTTCGCGCGGTCCGAACGCTTGCCGGGATTCTCGGAGGTTGGTGGACCTGCTTCTTTGTGCATACGACCGCACACAGGCACACAAGAAGCAGCAGGCAAAGTGGCACTCCGATCCTCATCGCGGACATGATAGGCTCGCGGGCGGGGGAGTCAGATCGGGGAGAATGGGACACTTCACCAATTCCGCGGGCGTCAAGGGATAGTCCTCCACGGCGGCGCCTAGGCGATGGCGAGCACTGCTGCCAAAGCCTGTGCGATTTCATCCATCTGGGGTCCGGTCAACTTGCCGAGGCAGCGAACCAGCCGCTTTTGGTCGAGTGACCGCACTTGGAACGCATCGGCCGCTGACGTCTTGTCCAGGCCGTTGTCCGCCGACGGAGTGATGCGGACCATCCAGGGCGCTACCGAATAGCGCTCCTTCCATTCGGTGAGAGGGACGACGACCTTGAGTGGCAGGACACCGATGCTGTCATCGTTGACGATTACGGCCGGGCGGGTCTTGCGTGTTTCTGCCCCGATGGCAGGGTCGAGGTTTATCAGCCAGACTTCACCGCGGAGAATGGAAGTCGTCGGCATCGAGGGTAGTGAACGCAGTCAGTTCGCGGTCCGTTTCATACGCCGACTTGAGCGAGTCTGCTGCGACGCTCAGGCGGTCGCGGCGCTCCGCGAT
>JAFGRF010000172.1 GCA_016935295.1 Caldifarciminota bacterium
CATCACGGTTGCCGGCATCATACCTGAGGCGATACTCAATGCGAGTGGCGAGCTGCAGTTCACCGGAAACGGGATTGACGCGTACCGGTCGCAGCTCGACCGAAGCCATCCGGTAGCCGGCCAGTGTGCCTGACTCGAGCAACTGGACGTGGCTTGTCGGGAAGTACGCGTCCGCCGAATAGACCGCCGGGTCCGGCGCGTAGCTCGGCTGCTTGAAGGTCTTGCCCGGCATCGCCAGCGGCACGTCGGGTTGAGCCGGTGCCAGTTTGTGGCGCCCGGGAATCGCAGTCCAGTCCACGGCCACGAGTTCTACCCCGGTCGGCTCCGCGCCGGCCGGAACCAGCACCCGTTCGACTACCCGGGGCACGCGCGGCGCTCCGAGCTGTCCGAGCCCGGCCCCGCCGCGAAGCTCGACGTTGTCGAAGCCGTTCTGTGACGAAATCAGCAGGTCATTGCGGTCAAAAGTCGCTGTTCTCGTTATCGTCCCGGCCATGAGCGGAACTGAAACCAGAACCAGCAGCACGAGCAATTGTCTCACGAAGACTCCTTTTCTCATTGTCAGACTGGTAATAATATCACTCCAGCCACGCCGTTCAAGGCCACGCCGACATGGAGTCCGGCAGGCGGGCACCGGAGAGCCTGCGCACGCAGCACGGAGAAGTCATCTTCCATCCGCCGGCAGGAGAGGGGCGGGCAAATGCCCGCCCCTCAACCATCTGTCGTCGCAGTCCTATCGCTTGGCGATGACTACCTTCCGCTGCCGGCTTCCGTCGGCCGTCGTCAGCTTGCAGAAGTAGACGCCATTCGCGATCCGCCTGCCGTCGGCGGCGCGGCCGTCCCAGGTGACCGAGTGCTGGCCCGCGGCCATGTGCTCGCCGACGAGGTCGCGGACGACCCGTCCGGCGGCGTCGTAGACCTTGACGCTCACGCGCCCCGCAGTCGGCAGTGACCAGGCAATCGTGGCCCGGGAACGCAGCGGGTTCGGGTGGACGGCGAGCGCGAGCTTGACCGGAACTGCGGCCGGGCGGTATTCATCAGCCACACCCACCGTCGGCGGGTCAGGTGTGTAGAGGATTGCCCTGCCCGCAGCGATCGGCGCGCAGGCCTTGTGGTAGTCGTTGTTGTAGAGCGCTCCGATGGCGATCGCCTCGGTCGGGTCCTCGATTCCCAGCGTCGAGCTCGTATACCGGTTCGCAGTCATGTACTGAACCAGGAAGGCGTTGTCGCCGGTGTAGGTGGCGACCGTGGTGTCGTAGATCACGACTTCGAATTTCTCCTGGGTCGAGCCTGACCAGTACCGGACGCTGTCGTACTCGACGACGAAGCGGTGGTTGGCCGTGTCATTGTAGTAGTAGACATACCCGGCTCCGCCGCTGCCCGACCGCGGGTACAGGTCGTCCCAGTTCGCGCAGATCATTCCCGGCGGGTCGCTCGGGTCGGGCAGTGCCGCGTTCTCGTAGTTGTCGGTCGTGTGGTTGCCCGGGCAGATCCAGCCATCGGCGGAAACCGAGACCTGCGTGAACTCCTGGCCGTAGAACCTGAGCGGCCCGAACGAGGCCGGCAACGACACCAGGACAACGTCATCGTTGTGGCCGAACGTTATCTGCGTGCCTACGTCGTTCACCTCGACCCAGTCATAGGTCGGGCGCTGGACATAGAGCGTGTCGGTATCGTCGTAGGCGTAGTAGAGCGTGGGCATACGCGGGCCGTCCGGAATCGGGTCGCTTGCGCGCAACTCGCCCACGATGATCGTAAACGCTTCGGTCTTCGAGTATCCACCGTCGGCATAGAAGTACAGCGTACAGGTCACCGGCGTCTCCGGCGGCATCGAGGCGTCGGCGTTGACCGAAAACAGGTCTGCCGCGTTGGACGCGCTGTCGCCCTTTCGTATCAGTCCATAGCTCGCGGCTGAATCAAAGACCGTGAACCGCACGTCGCCGGACCTGAGCACGGCATGGCAGTTGTAGCCATGGCCCAGGCCGGTATTGCCGATGCGCACCATCAGGTTCGCGGTTTCGCCCGGGTCGATGCGGCCGTTCTTGTTGCCGCCGTACGCCGTGTCCACCACGGTCACTGCCTTCTCGCCCAGTACCGGAGTCCCGACCGTGAGGCTCGCGACCGACGTCCAGGTCGAGTCGAGCGCGTCCTTGCAGTAGAGTGAGCAGGCAACCGTGTAGCCGTTGCTCAGACCGGAGTTCACGTGCAGGCCAAACCCGTTCGCGCCGGTGTAGGCCGAGTCTCCGGAGTTGATGTTGCCGAACGACTTGGATGAATCGGTTACCTGCGCGTTCGGGTCAAAAGTCCGGAGCTTCGCCGTAACGGAGTTCGCGGTCAGCTGGCCCCAGTTCTTCACCCACATCGGCACCTTCACGCTCTCGCCCGGATTGAGGATGGAATCGTTGTTGCCACCCGGCCCCGGATCGGAAATCGTCGAACGCAGATACGATACGTACCGATTACTGGCAATCACCAGCACCGCATCCTGGAAGACGTAGTGGTCGCGGGCATTCACCGTCATGAACATCTGGCCCGGCGTCGTCGGCGAGACGTAGAGCGTCAGCTGGCCGCTGGAATTCGTCCAGCCTTTGACATCGACCTCGGTGCCTTTCCTCAGGCATACCATCGCCGACTCCACCGGCGCATCCGTGGCGGTGGTGACCGTGATCGGATACGGGATGCTGATGCCGATGTTCACAACCCCGGAGTGCGACACGCTGAGCGCAGTCGGCTCGTCGGTCCAGAGCCGCGTCTCCGGGTCGCCGATCAGATTCAGGTCGTAGATGCAGTAGCGCTGCATGTCGTACTGGTACAGCGAATCCGCATACGGTGCCCAGCAGGCCTTGGAGTATCCAAGCGCCTGGCCGGTGTGGGGCTTGTTGTACAGCAGCACTCCGGCGAAGAACGTGGTGTCGAGACGCTCGGACGGTCCGGGCACGTAGCCCTGACCGTTGATGTAGGCGCCGTAGCCGTACCGCGTGTTCATGATGGTCGCAATGCAGCCGCCGCCGACCCGGTTGACCATGTGCTCGGCCATGCAGTCGCCGTTCTCCACCCAGTCCCACGCCGCGCAGTCGCACGCGATGGACACCACAATCCCGGTCTTGTCGCCATTGGTCAGTGCGTCGGCATCATCGGAGTTGAAGAACGGACTCGACCCCATGTAGATGCCGCTCTCGTTGCCGTGGCCCTCCCAGTGGCCCAGGCCGACGCCGACGTTCATCGAGTCGATGACCCGCTGCTGCGACAGCGTGCTCGTCCGCTCGTACAACTTCTGGTCCGACCAGTCCGCCGGCGTCATCCGGGCAATCGACTCCTGCATCGGCCGCTCCTCGTAGCTCGACCAGAGGATGGCGGTGTAGAGCCCCATCTTCTTGATGAAACCCGAGGGCGGGTTCTGCTCGTACTTGATGGTCTTGTTCACGAAGTTCTGGGCCATCGCCACGTTGTAGACCGGCGCCCGGCCCACGAACACGTCGGAGTACAGGTCAGTCGAGTCGGCAATCTGTCCGTAGGTGTGGTTGTTGTTGAAATCCCACGTGCCGTCGAGCCCGGCGTAGTAGAGGTCGCAAGGCTCGTTTCCTTCGCCGTAGTTGGCCATACGGGTCGGAATGATGTTCTGGCCGCTGGAAACGTAGTCGCCCTGGCCGCCGAGCAGCACGTACATCGTCCCCCAGGTCGAGTGCGCGTCGATAATGAAGTTCCGGATCTTCTCCTGGTTGTCGTAGCCGGAGTAGTTCGCGTAGATCCAGTCCGTCGTCACCACCGTGCCGGGTACGCCCTTCTCCGTCTTCCAATCGGCCAGACGCTGGAAAACCGTATCCATCACCGCGTCGGTGACCACCACGTACTCGTAGTTCCCGTCCGGCAGCGATAGCGACATGGCCGGATGCACCCGCGGCGCACACTTCTTCACATCGCCCGCGTTCCTCACCAGCGAACGAAGCATGTCCCCGAAAAACTCCTTCTGGTGGTCGCTGGCCACGGCCGCGGTGATGCCGCCGGCGTACTCCAGCCGGTAGCTCAGCCTGGTCGCCACCTGCAGCTCGCCGGTCGTCGGGATGTAGCGCACCGGGTGCAGCTCCACGTGGGCAATCCGATACCCGCCCATCGTCCCGG
>JAFGRF010000173.1 GCA_016935295.1 Caldifarciminota bacterium
CAGCGGGTCTCCCGCTGCGCTGGGCCCGCACAACTGCACTCCCCCATCCTGCCAGAGCGTCCTTCCCTGCCCAAGCACCGCCCCGGCAGACAGCGCCAGCACGCACAGGAGCAGTCTTGGTTTCACCATGCCGCCTCTTGGCTGGCCCGAGTCTAGGTCTGTTCCGGCTCCGAGTCAAGCCGGGGCCGTGCATTTCGTCCGACCGCCTCGTCCACCCTCACCGAACTGCCACCTGGACCAGTGCCACCTTGACATCCCGGCAGGGCCACTGTAGCATCGCTCCGTGCCCGAGTTGAGCCGTTTCTTCGGTATAGTGATTGCGATGTACTACAAGGACCACACCAGACCCCACTTCCATGCGAAGTACGCGGGCCAGACCGGTGTGTTCTCGCTGCCCGAACTCAGGCTGATTGAGGGCACCCTCCCCAAGCGCGTGATCTCACTTGTGCTGGAATGGGCTTTCGACCACCGCGACGAGTTGCTGCGGGACTGGGACCTCGCCCGTGCTAGACAACCGCTGCTGCCCATCGCCCCGCTCGACTGACAGACCATGCACTTCGTAAGAAAAGCGACATATGCCGGCGAGTGGCGGCTGCTGGTTGTGTTCGATAACGGCGATGAGCGACTGGTTGACCTGAAGCCGCATCTAGACGGTCCGATATTCGAACCGCTGAAGGACCCCGCCTACTTCCGGGGCTTTCGCGTGAACGAGGACATCGATACCGTCGTCTGGGAGAACGGCGCTGACTTCTCTCCTGACTTTCTGTACGAGATCGGCCAGCCGGTCTCTGAAGCCACCCGCGCGGCCGACCACTAACGGTTCCATCCGCCGAGGTGGCCGGAACCCACAGCCAGGAGGAAACTGTGAAATGTAGCATTAAGGATTGCAGCGGCGAATGTGAAACCCGCGAGATCACACACACGGTCCGTTGCCACGGCCAGGTCGTCGTGATCGACCACGTCCCGGCTGAGGTATGCTCGGTATGCGGCGACGTGCTACTCAGCCGGGATACGGTGCGCCATATCGAGCAACTCCTGCGTACAGCCGACCGACCAGCGCGCAGGGTCCCGCTGTACGAATACGCATAGCCGGTCTGCCACGGTGTCCTCACGTCGGAGTGCGGACCACAGCAGACTAGGTCTGGGCTTCACCTCAGCGCCTCTTCGGTGCGGTGCATCTTACTTCAGCTTGACGACCTTGGCGCGGAGGCCGGGACCGGCTTCGATGACATAGACGCCGGGCGGAACGATCATGTCCCAAACCTCTGATCACTCGAGGAGGACGTCCTTGCGGATAGCTTGCGGCTTGCTGCTGGCTTGAGCTTGCGCTTGGGCTGCTCTGACGAAGTACAGCTCCGGCGCCAACGACTCCTGCACCGCCGCGTGCTCCTGAAAGGACAGCCTCGACGCAGGCGCAGCCGTCGCCCCAAGCAGGAGAACGAGGTACCACCGCCGCAGGTTCATGACGCGATGATTCTAGTCCGGCCTATACCCCTGTCAAACCGGCGGGCAGTGACTCGCAGGCGGCTGCAAGGTCTCGGTTGTGAGTCCACCAACTTGGACCTAGCCTCAGGCTTTCCTGTTGTTGGCTGGGTCTCGTTGACTCGCAGCCCGTGGAAGGCTAGACTCAGACATGAGTCCAAAGCTGGCCGTTGACCAGACACAGCTTGCGGAGTTCTGCCGCCGGCATCACATCCGCAGGCTGCCTCTGTTTGGCTCCGTGCTGAAAGGCACGCCCCGCCCTGACAGCGACGTGGACGTTCTTGTCCAGTTCGAGCCGGAGCACGTCCCGGGCCTGCTGACTCTGGCCGGACTGGAGATCGAGCTATCGCGGTTGCTCGGAAGGAAGGCCGACGTGCGCACGGCCGAAGACCTGAGCCGCTACTTCCGCGACGAGGTAGTCGCTCAGGCGCAGTTGCTGTATGCCGCTGCCTGACATCGTCCGCCCGCATAACGCGGACGTGTAGCAGTCGACCCACAGAAGCCGAGGCCTTCCGGCCCCGTTCAGTCCGAATCCTACCTCAGACTCTAGTTCATCGACACTGGAGAGAGAAATGGTCACTTCCGCATTTCCAGCCTGACGCGTATCAAGAGTCCGGTCACGAAGGACCATGATACGAGTGCTAGTCTGCCGACCCGTGGGCGGATTCTGCCCTGCAATCAGCCGCGGCCATTGGCCGCGAGCAATTACCTTCCAGATTCCTGATTGCGGAGTGGCAGGCGGGACGGCTCAGCGCCCGCTTGCGGTTGGCGGAGTGAAAGCGGGCACCTAACGGCCGCGAATCAGCCGGTCATACTCGCCGTGGGGACCGATCCACACCCAGATGAAGTTCTCCCCATCGGCAACCGCAAGGGCGCGATGAGCCATGTCAATCCGGACTGACCAGAATTTGCCCGCGGGTTTGAAACGTAGCGAAGGATGGCGCGGGTTTTGACGCAGGAGCGTAAAGGCTTTATCAGCGTGCTCTCGCGCCTTCCCGGGCAACCGGCGATAGCAGCGCCAGTACCGCCCGGTCGCGCGATGCATCAGAGGTCGTGCAGTTTGCCGGAGCGTTTGGCGTCGCGAGCTTCCTGCACGAGGAAGTCCAACTTGCCGGAAGCTGAGTCCGTCTGGATGTCCCGATCCCAGTCTTCCCAGTCCCGTTTAAGGAACCAACGGCGGAACTCATCGTACTCCGGCTCGGTCAGTTGCTCAACTGCGGTCTCGAGTTCCGCAAGCCGGCCTGAGGAACTGGTCCGTGACATACGCGTAAGTGTAGTCCTGCGAGAAACTGGAGTCAATACGCGCCACCGGCCGCGGCCGAGGGCCACGAGTTCCCTGTTGGCAGCTCTGACTCTGCACTCCCGACACCCAACCTGCTGCCCAGGTAGCGCGGTTCATCATGATGAACCCGCCCGCTCAAGATTTGAGATTGTGGATTGGACGATGAACGCACCGGCATGGAAGTTCCGCACTGGCGTCGTCAACAGCGAGCATTTCGGATGCGGTCTTGGCGTCCTTAGGGTTCCCGGCTCTCCAACCGCGCGGAATTGACACCCAGACCGCCCCCGCTAAGCTTGATGCCGCCCAGTGTTGACGACTACCTGTATCGTCCTCGGTACGCTGCTGGGACTGATGCCGCCGGCAACGGTCTCAGCTTCTGACACGCCTAACGACCAGGGGCAGTCCATCAGTCTGACCTGGGCCGTGCCCGAGGGCGAATCCCTCCCTATCACTAGTTTCAAGGTGCTCCGATCCCCCAGCCCGGATTCCGGATTCGCGGTTGTCGGTACCGAGGCCGGAACCAGCACCGGCTACGTGGACGGCGAGGTGCAGGACGGCGTACGCTACTGGTACGCGGTCGAGGCGAAGACCGACGCCGACTCAGCCCGCAGCGCCGCGGTCGGCCCGGTTGAAAGCAGGGCCCAGTGGTTCAACACCGCCCTGGTGAACATACTTGTTGTGACCGTCGTCATCTGCGCCGTGTTCCTGTACTATCTGCAGCGCGCGCGCAAGGGCGCGAAGATGTACGTCCGGAAGATCGCCGGGCTCGACGCGATTGACGACGCGCTGGGCCGTGCGACCGAAATGGGCAAACCCATCCTCTTCAGCTTCGGCCTCGGCTACATAACCGACCTGGTGGTCATCGCGGCCCTGCCGCTGCTCCGCAAGGTGGCGAAGAAGTCGGCCGAATACTCGACCCGGCTCATCGTGCCCAATTCCGACCCGATCGTGATGACCGCGGCGCAGGAGACCGTGAAGGAAGCCTACACCGAAATGGGCCGGCCCGACTTCTACAACCCGGACAACGTGACCTTCCTGACCTCGGACCAGTTCGGCTACGCCGCAGGCGTGGACGGCATCATTCTGCGCGAGAAGCCGGGCGCCATCTTCTGGCTGGGCTACTTCTATGCCGAGTCGCTGATCATGGCCGAGACCGGCCACGCGGTCGGCGCCATCCAGCTCGCCGGCACAACCGAAACGACCCAGCTTCCGTTCTTCGTCGCCGCCTGCGACTACACGATGATCGGCGAGGAAATCTACGCGGCCTCGTGCTACCTGAGGCCCGAGCCGGTGCTCCTGGGTACGCTCAAGGGCGAGGACTTCATCCGTTTCTGGCTCATCGTACTGGTCACCGCAACCGTGCTGCTGGGCACGGCCGGGGCCGTGTTGTCCCGGCAGGCGCCGGTGTTGAACACGATGTTCGAAACCGTGGTCCGCTGGGCGACCCCCGCGTACTGAGGAGAGGAATATCAACCACAAAGACACCAAGAGCACCAAGCGGATGGAACCCAGACTCCGGATCCTGACCTTTGTGCCTTTGTGTCTTGGTGGTAAGGATCCGGTCCGATGAAACGTACTGTCCCGCTCGTACTCGTCTTTTCGACCGCGGTAGTGCTGATCGTCGCGTTCTTCATCCCCCACAAGCCGTTCGGCGACCTCCAATCGCGGTTCCTGAACTGGTACACTATCGTGTCCGGGTTCACGTTCCTGCTCGGACTCGACTCCCTGACCCGGCATCACCTGACCCGGGTCTTCCGCCGCGGGCAGAACTGGGGCTACAGCCTCGTGCTCGTGCTGGCGCTCTTCGCCACCATGGGGCTGGGATTCTACTCCTGGTTCAAATTCCAGAGCCCGTTCGCCCTGCGTGCCCCTTTCATGTGGCTCTACACCTATATGATTATCCCGCTCCAGTCCACGATGTTCGCGAGCCTCGCCTTCTTCATCGTGTCCGCCGCCTACCGCGCGTTCCGTATCCGCAACTTCGCCGCTACCCTGCTGCTGGTTGCGGCCGTCCTGGTGATGGTCGGCAACGTGCCGCTGGGCGGCTCGATATGGCGGAGCATCGGCGCCCTGGTCCACGCGGTAGTGCCGGCAGTGGACGCGGCGGCATTCGGCAGGCTGGAGGCCTTCGCGGCGGTCAAGGACTGGCTGATGTCCATCGCCACCGCTTCGGCGATGCGCGGCATCGGTATCGGCCTTGCCCTCGGCGGCATCGCGATGTCGCTCCGCATCATCCTCGGCATCGAACGCACGTACATGAGCTAGGAATAAGGATGGTTAACCACAGAGACACCAAGAGCACCAAGAGAACAGAATCCGGAATCCGGATCCTGACCTTTGTGCCTTTGTGTCTTGGTGGTAGAAATCCGGTTCCATGAAACTCTGGGAACGCATCTCGTCGGTAGATAGCCGCATCCTGTATCTGCTGCTGGCCCTGGCCGTTGCCTTGCCGCTTATTATCAAGCCGCGGACGGATATCCGCGTATCCGAGCCGGTGCGCAGCGCCTTTCAGGCCGTGGACAAGCTCGCGCCCGGCTCGGTCATCATGATCTCCATCGACTTCGACCCGTCGTCCGCGCCCGAGGTCCAGCCGATGCTCATCAGCATCCTGCGCCACGCATTCAGGGAGAACGTGAAAGTCATCGTCATGGGCCAGCTCGCGCTCGGGCTGCCGCTGGCCGAGATTGCGCTCAACCAGGTCGCGCCCGAAATGAACAAGGTCTACGGCAAGGACTACGTGAACATCGGGTACCGGCCCGGGTACACGGCAATGATGGTCGGCATCGGCCGTGAGATACGTGACTACTTCCGCACCGACTACCGCGGCGTACCGCTGGACTCGTTCGAGTTCATGCGCAAGGTGCACAACTACAAGGACATCGGCCTCCTGGTGTCGCTCGCCCACGGCGCGGTCGCCGACGTGTGGATTCAGTTCGTGGGCGGCCGGTACAACCAGGACATCATCGTCGGGTGCACCGGGGTCAACGCACCCAACCTGTACCAGTACCTGAACGCGGGCCAGATAGAGGGCATCATCGGCGGTCTGCAGGGCGCGGCCGAGTACGAAACCCTCATCGAGAAGCCGGGTTCGGCCACGCTCGGCATGCCGGCCCAGTCCTGGGGCCACGGCCTGATAATCCTGCTCCTCATCATCGGCAATGTCGGATTCCTGCTGGCGAAGAAGCGAAAAGGTGAAAAGAGGTAGAGAGATGAAGCGATCAGGCGGCCGAGTCCGGCGCTTTGTCCCTCTATCCCTGTGTCCCTCTATCCCTACCCTATGCTTCTGAACCTCATCGGCACCTGGGTCGCCGCCACCCTGACCCTCGCCATCCTCTCCTTCCTGTACAGGGACAACCCGTTCTACAAGGTCGCCGAGCATCTCTACGTGGGAATCTCCGCTGGGTTTGCGGTCATCTATGCGTGGGCGTTCGACGTCTACCCGATGCTGGTGGACGCCTTCCGCAACAACATGGCCCAGAAGAACTACCTGGAAGCTTGGATTCTCATCGTGCCGACGATTCTCGGCATCATGATGCTCTGCCGCTCGATACCGAAGATTGCCTGGATATCGCGCTGGCCGATTTCGTTCACGGTCGGCATCGGCTCCGGCCTCGGCCTCGTCGCCTCGGTTCAGGGTTATCTGCTGCCGCAGATATCCGCCACGCTCCGTCCGCTCATCACCATCAACAACTTCGTGGTCTACATCGGCGTGATCGCCACGCTCTTCTACTTCTACTTCTCAAAAGAACACAAGGGCGCGCTCGGAGTTGTCTCACGCGTCGGCATCGTCTTCATTATGGTTGCCTTCGGTGCGTCATTCGGGTATACTGTGATGGCGCGTATCTCACTACTCATCGGCCGATTCTATTTTCTGCTCCACGACTGGTTGCCGGTCATACGCTGAAGACACTGGACTTTGAACCTTAGACCCCGAACTGGCAAAGCCTCAAGCCGCTCGCTGCGTAGGCTAGTTGTGTGGCTTGCGCTTGTGCTTGCGCTCCCCGCCATCGCGCAGGAACAGCCGCCGCTGACCCCGGCCCCGGCGGTCGAAATCCCGGGCGAGGAAATATGGATCAAGATCACAAGGACTGGCGGCAGAAAGAAACTGGACCTCGTTATTGCCGATTTCCAGACGCCGGTCGGAGCAGACGCGGCGACGTATGTCCGAGTCCGCGATATCCGTTCAGTCTTTGTCGCCGACCTGAAGTTCTCTCTCCATTTCTCGTTCGAGGAACCAGATTCGGGCAAGACCTACAAGTTCTCTACCGACGAAAAGAAACTGGACTACAACGGCTGGGTCACGACCGGTGCCCAGATTCTCATCTGCGGGGACATGGTCACCAAACGCTCAGGCCCTCAGATCCAACTCCGCTTGTATGACCTCGAATCGGCGCGGCTGATTGCCACCAAGTCCTACGGCCTTGCCGAGCAGTGGCGCTGGCTCGCACACCAGATGGCCGACGAGGTCATCAAGCTCCTCACTCCGGACGACGGCGTGAGCCGGACGCGCATCGCCTTCTCTAGGGCCATCAATCGCGAAACCAAGGAACTCTCCATCGTCGACTACGACGGCGCAGACATGGGGCAACTCACGCGTTCGGGTGGGCTCAAACTCTTCCCCGACTGGGCACCGTCCGGCGCAGCCCTTGCCTACTGCACGTACGGCAAGAGCACGCTGAACATCTACACATACGCCCTGGGCACGGGCAAATCGGTGCTGGTCAGCTCGCGTGCCGGGCTCAACACCACTCCTGCATTCTCACCTGACAGTCGCACCATCGCCGCCTCTCTCGGGTTCGATGACAACCAAGAGCTGTGCCTGATGGACCCGAGCGGCCGCAACCTGCGCAGGCTGACAAACAGCAAGGGCATCGACATCTCGCCGAGTTGGTCGCCAAACGGCCGCCAAATCGCGTTCGTTTCCGACCGGACCGGCCAGCCCCAGGTCTACGTCATGAACGTGGACGGCACCGACCTGCGACGGCTGACCTTCGAAGGAAGCTACAACACGTCGCCCGCATGGTCGCCGCGCGGCGACTTGATCGCCTTTGTCCAGCGTCAGCCCGGCGGCACCAACCAGATCTGCGTTACGGATATCAACGGTGACACCTACATGCGCCTGACCTCGGGGATGAACAACGAGGACCCCTGCTGGTCTCCGGACGGCCTGCACATCGCCTTCTCCTCGAACCGCTCCGGCTCGTTCGAAGTGTACACGATGGACTGGACCGGCGCGAACCAGCGCCGGGTCACAAACGTCGGGGGTGCCTATTCCCCGGCTTGGTCGCCGCGCCTCAGCCGCTAGGCGGCAAACGGCAGACCAGCCGTCGTGAGCCGCGCAAGCCTCGTCCGGGTCTCGCTTCTGTCGATTGTCGCCTTTCTCTTTCTCGAGATCGGATTCGCGGTTGACCTCAACAAGCTCCTTCTCAAACCGCGCGAACGTATCGTCATCGTCGCCCCGCACCCGGACGACGAGGTGCTCGCCTGCGGCGGGCTGATCCAGCAGGCACTTGCGCTTGGCGATTCGGTCTGGGTCGTGTACGTGACCTCGGGCGACGGTTCGTGGCCCTCGGCATGGCGCATAACCGGCAACATGCTTCCCGGTCCCGAAGACTATCTCGCACTCGGCCGCGCGCGGATCGATGAGGCCAAGGCCGGCGCGCAGGTTATCGGCCTCGACACGACGCATCTCATCTTCCTGGGCTATCCGGATGGTGAACTCGACCGCCTCGTCTTTGAGCATCCCTTCGACAGCGTGCCCGTGACATCTTCCCACACCGGAGCGAACCGCGACCCGTATGGTTCCGCCGGCTCAGACTACGTCGGGCATGCCGTGATGATGAGTCTCTATGACCAGATCGTCCGGCATCGTCCTGACCGCGTCTTCTTTCCCCATCCGCTGGACGCTCACCCGGACCACTGGGCCACGGCCGCGGTCTTGCCGGCCATCCGGGAACTCTGGCGCACGACTCAGCCGGGCAGGTTCCCGCCCACCTGCTACTATCTTGTTCACCGGCCATCGTATCCGCGAGGCTGCCAGGATCAGACGGGCGAACTCCGGCCGCCAGCCGAGCTCGCCGGAGCTGACCACCACTGGTACACGCGCCCCAACAGCGCCTTGGAGGCAGACAGGAAACGTGAAGCACTCAAGTGCCACTGGAGTCAAGACGTCACGCTCGGCCCGGATATGACTGCCTACTCGTCAAGCAACGAGCTCTTTGCCGACGCGTACTACGACAGCGGCACCGCAAGGTGTGACGCACCGGCAGCCGGACTTCTGCCCGGCCCG
>JAFGRF010000174.1 GCA_016935295.1 Caldifarciminota bacterium
ATGATGGTGACTCCGTCGGCGCCTGCGGCCTCAGCAGCTCTGGCAGTCTCGGCCGGGTCCACGAAGCTGGCGGTCAGCTTGACAATGACAGTCTTGGTCGTCCGCTTGCGCACCAGCGCGGTTATGGCCTCGACTACTCCGGGGTGCTGCCCGAACAAGGCCCCGCCTTCTCTCACGTTGGGGCACGAGACATTCACCTCAAGCGCATCCACGGGCTCGGGATCGAGCCGCGCCGCCAGCTTTCCATACTCATCGACAGTGAAACCGGAGATGTTGACCACTACCCGGCAACGCAGCTTCGACGTTTGGGGCACCAGTTCGGCGCAGAACTCGTCTATCCCGGGATTCTCCAGCCCGACCGAGTTGAGCACACCGCCGGTGAACTCGTAGATTCGCGGCGGCGGGTTGCCGATTCTCGGTTGGAGCGTGATCGCCTTTGTCACGACTCCACCAAGCCGGTTAGTAATCGACTTGAACTTGAGCCCGAACTCGAACGTGCCGGAAGCTGCCAGCACGGGGTTCGGGAACGTGGTCTTGCCGATCGTGACTTGAAGGTTCACAGCACGATCTCGTTGAGCTTCACCACCGGGCCTTCTTCGCAGAACCTGACGTGGCCGCCACCTTTCTTCGGTAACGCGCAGCAGTAGCAGATTCCGGTACCACAGCCCATCCGCTCCTCGACAAAGCCCCATATCGGAATCGGGTCGAGCCGCTTCACCAGATCGGCAAGCATCGGCCTCGGCCCGCAGGCGAAGACCGCCGAAGGCCGACCATGGACTTTGGACTTTGGACTCTGGACTCTGGACTTCCGCCTTCCGCCATTTTGCGCTTTGCATTGCGTCTCAGCCAGTTCCGTGACCATACCGAGGAATCCGGCACTGCCGTCGTTGGTCGCAAGGCTGACCGGAAGCCCCAACGTGCGGAACTCCCTGACCAGCAGCAACTCGGTTTCTGTTCGCGCCCCGATGACAATCTGCAGCCGGTTCGCCCGTTTGAGTCGACGGGCAAGGAAAAGCAGCGGCGCTGTGCCGATCCCGCCTCCGCAGAGAAGAATGTCCTTGTGGCGCAACTCGGGCGCCGGCCGGCCCAAAGGGCCGAGCACATCCAGCTCGTCGCCGGCCCGCACGCGGGAAAGCATCGCGGTCCCGCGCCCAACCACGCGGAAGACAAGCCGCACCCGGTCCCGCTCGACATCACAGACCGATATCGGCCGCCGGAGCAACGGGTCGAGCCCGCTTGAGACCCTGACGTTCAGAAACTGACCCGGCTTCACCCGGCGCGCCACTTCGGGCGTATCAAGCCACAGTGAAAAAACGCCCGCGCAAAGCTCGCGGGCCTGGACAACGGGACAAAGCGCAGGTCTCACTCGTACTCGAATTCCACCCGCCGATCCAGCCAGTATTCATCCGGCCTGGTGGAGATCGGCCGCTTCTCGCCTTCGCTGCGCACGCTGATCCGACCGGCATCAATCCCGGCCGCGACGAAGAAAGCCCTGACCGCCTGTGCTCGTTTCAGCCCAAGCCGCTCGTTGTACTGCTCGCTCGCACGCGGGTCGCAGTAGCCGACAACCACGATCTTCACATCGGGACGCGCCTTCAGTGACTCGGCATCGGCCTTGAGCCGTGCCGAATCCGCCGCCTGGATCTGCCACGAATCGGTGGCGAAGTGGACTATCTCCAACTGCAGCTTCACGGACGGCCGGGCATGCTCAGTGGTATCCACGCTCGGAGTGGCGGGGGGCTTCGCGGCAACCGTGTCCCCTTGTGCCTCCACGACCGTTTCCGGAGTCGGGGGTTCGGGCGGCACGTTCGGATGCACCGGTGGGACGTCTGCCCGGTGTGGAGGCGCGCCGGTTGGCATCTCCTTCCCCAATTCCCTGTCCATTTCCGGAACGCCCGGCCTTGTACCCGGCATCTCGCGCGGACTATGCGGCCCGCCGGCCAGTTCAGGTCGCTCAGGTAGACGGCCCGGTTCGCGGGGCCCGTGCGGGAACCTCCCGGGTTCTTGTCTCGCTACGAAGTCACCCGTATCGCCGGAAGGGGACTCCGGTAGCGTTGAACCCGGCTGCGCTCTTGGCGCCTCCTCGGGTCCGCCGGCCGGAGGCGGCGGCAGTGTCGCGGCCCTTTCCGGTGCCACCTCCGGCTTCTTCTTCGCCCGTTTGGGCACCGGTAGCCCGAGCCAGCGTCGCGACTCATCCGCGTACTCGGTCTCCGGGTACTCGGATATCTCCTGCCTGAGCAGCGGCTCGGCTCCGCTGGTATCGTCTTTCACGTTTCTCAGAATCCACGCCTTGGCAAACAGCGCCTTCGCCGCCCAGTCGGTGTCCGGGAAAGAATCGTAGACCTTCTGGTACAGCTCCATCGCCTTGTCGTACTCGCCGAGGTTGAGGTTATTCACCTCGGCGATGAGGAACATCGCCTCGGCCGGCTGCAGCGAATCGCCGCCTGCCCTCTTGCCGGAAGTGCGCGCAGCCAGCGCGTCAAGCAACGACAGCCGCTTGACCGCCAGGATACCGTGATCGGAATCCGCGCGTCGCGTCCTGGCCGTGTCATAGTGGGCACGGGCCCGCTCGAAGTCGGACCCCTCCTCGTGGTATTTGCCTATGAGGAATGCCGCCTCGGCTCCGAAGGCGTTCGGCCCTCTCACCTTGACCCAGGCCGCGAGCGCGTCAGCCGGCCGGCCCATCGCCATCAGCGCCTTGCCCAGCAGCAGATTCGCCTCATCGTCAAGGTCCGCATACCGGCCGAGCACATCGCTGACCTCGACGACCGCCTCGTCGTACTTGCCGAGCTCGTAGCGGCAGGCGGCGATCTTCAACCTGGTCAGCGCGCGCTGCTTCGGGTCTTCGGTCAGCTTGGCGTATTCCGCGTACCACTTCTCAGCATCGACGTACCGCTCCAGCGTGTATGCACCTTCGGCAAGCATCTTCACCGCAGGCACACGGAAACGGCTCCTCGGGAACCGCTTGAGGAAGGTAGCGAGCGAATCGACACCCCGCGCCAGTTCCTTGCGGTCGATGAATGACCGGGCGAGGTTGTATGTAGCCTCGTCAGCAAGCCTCGGGTACTTCTGCTTCACCGCGTCCAGCGCTACCCGGGCCGTACCGTACTGCTTGTCGGCCAGGAGGGACAGCCCGCGGTACAGCTGCGCTCTGGGTATGAACTCGGAATTCGGGAAGGCGAGGCCCAGCTGGTCGAATCCGCGGATGGCCTTCTCGTACTGGGCCTCTTCGTAGTAGCTCACGCCGATGAGAAAAAGCGCATCATCCACCCACCGGGACTTGGGCCAGCGCTGGATGACCCGCGCGGATTTCTCAATCGCCTTGTCGAACTTGGCCTTGGCCTGGGCGTTCTGGCCCTGGTCCTTGAGTTTCATCGCCTCGCGGTACGAAGCCCGGGCGTTGTAGAACGTGTTGAAGTACGCGCAGCCCGCACCGAGCAAGGCAACAGCCAACAGGCAGGCGAGCGGCTGGATGTGGCGGGAACGAATCAAGCTGGTCTCTGTTTATCTTACTGCCTGATAGTGCCCGCTGTCAAGGCAATCACGGCTCAAGGATTCAAGTGCATGAACGCGGGTTCCATCCTCGGTCATTGAATCCGCGTGTACGTACCTCCTGCCTTGCGTTTCCGCAACATGTTGGCATAATGTACCGTCCTATTCCCAAGTCCATCCGGTGGACAGACCAAAAGGAGTCTTACAGTGAACACAGAACTCAACCAGCAGGCCGCAGCGGTGAAGACCGAGCTGAAGCGCATGCTCGACACCGGCTGCAGCTTCGCGGACGCGCGCCTCTATGGCGAAGACCGCTCTGAACGGCTGACGCTCTACGACGGCAATCTGGAAACGAACTACGACGCGAACGAGCGCGGCATCGGCGTCCGCACCCTGTACAAGGGCGCGTGGGGCTTTGCCGCGACCGCCGACCTTTCATCTATTCCGGCCTGCTTCGACCGGGCATTCGCCAACGCCAAAGCCGCGACGATGCTGCCCGGCTTCCCGAAAGACATGGGTCCAGCCCAACCTACCAAGGGTCAGTATCGCCCGCCGGTGAAGCAGGATCCGTTCGAAGTACCGACCTCGGACAAACTCGCCCTGCTATCCGGCATCGACGCGCAACTGAAGGACGACGCGGTCGCCCACCGCTACGTGACGGCCAGCTTCCAGCGCCGCATGATTTTCTACTGGAACTCCGAGGGCACGGAGGTCGACCGCTGGCAACTCAACACCTTCGGCTCGATGGCGGTGATGGCTCCCGATCCGCAGGGCCGCACCCAGCGCCGTACGATGGAGCTCTTCTGCAACGGTGACGGGACGCGCGGCTGGGAGTGGATTGCCGACCCGGCCGCGTTCGGGGCACACGCCGAGCGCATCCGCAAAGAACTTGCAGAAATCATCGCGGCCGAAACGCTGCCGCCGGGAAGACGTGACGTCATCCTGCTGCCCGGCCAGGGCTTCCTGCAGGTTCACGAGACCATCGGCCATGCGCTCGAACTCGACCGCATTCTCGGCTACGAGCTTTCGTTCGCGGGCGGGTCTCACGTCCGGCTCGAACACATCGGCAAGCTCCGTTACGGCTCGGACAAGCTCAACGCCCGGGCCGGTATCGTGGCCAACTCGCCGGGCACATTCGGGTTTGACGACGAAGGCACGCCCCAGCGCGATTACTACCTGATCGAGAAGGGAATCCTCGTCAACGTCCTCTCCTCGCGCACCGACCTGGCCGAGGCCAACGCCAAGGCCGGGCGCATTGCCATCAAAGAGTCCGGCACCGCGGCCCGCGCCTGCGCCTTCTACCGGACCCCCATCGACCGGATGACGAACATCAACATCGACGCCGGTGAAGACGGCACGCTGGAAGACATCGTTGCTGCGACCGAAGACGGCGTCGTCCTCGACGTACCGGTCTCCTGGTCAATCGGCTCGAACCGCGAGCACTTCCACTTCGGCACCGAGATCGCCTGGGAAGTGAAGAACGGCAAGCGAACCAAGGTCTACAAGAATCCGACCTACCACGGCCACACCCTCGAATTCTGGAACTCGCTCGACAAGGTCGGGTCCAAGCCGTCCTGGTGCCTGCAGCAGGTTCCGAACTGCGGCAAAGGCGAGCCCAACCAGATAATGGAACTCGGCCACGGCATACCGGTGATGCGGTTCCACAACGTTGAGACCGGGGAAAAGGAGTAGCCATGCTGGAAAAGCGAATCCGCGACCTCTTGCTCGAAGCCCGCGACAAAGCCCGCAAACAGAAACTCGACGCTGAGTTCAACTTCCACCGCGAGCGGTCAAGCCTCATCCGGCTCGGCAACTCGTCGGTCGCGCTCTCCACGTTCGAAGAGCTCTCCCGGCTCGATGTGGTAGTCCAAGAGGGACGCAAGTCCGGTGCCTACAGCCTGACCTCGGACATCACCTCTTCTGCCCAGCTCGATGAGGCGCTTGCCATCGCGGCGACCAACTGCAAAGCAGCGCTCGCCAAAGACTACGAACCGATCTTCGGCGTGGTCGAGGAAGCGGTCGATGACTCGACCGGGTTCGACCCCGCGCTCGAGACGCTCTCCCCCGTAGCCAAGACCGAACTCTGCAAGAAGGTGGTCGACGCGGTCAAGCCGATGGGCAAGTACGACTTCTCCGGCTCCTGGTCGTCCGGCTCGACCGAGATGTACTACATCTCCACGGCCAACGACAAAGAGGCCTTTCGCCGGCTCACCGACGGCCGCTTCACCATGGTCCTGAAAGAACAGGAAAAGAAGTGGGAACTCCAGGCCGAGCGCACCCAGAAGAAGTCGGGCGACTTCACGGCCGACGACGTCATCGCCGAGTTCAAAGCCATGCTGCCTGTGTACGAAAAGAACCCGGGCTACAAGACCAGCATCGAACACCAACGGGTGATGTTCGGGCCCGAAGCGGTGTCCGAGCTGCTCGGACTCAGCATCTGGGGCGGATTCATCGGCCGGATGTGGGAAGAAAAACGCGCGTTCACCTCGAACCTCAAGCCCGGCGACCGGCTCTTCCCGGAGGGTGTCACCATCGCTGATGACCCGACCAACCCGAATGTCTTCGGGATGCCCTTCGACCTCAAGGGGCACCGCCGCCATCCCCGGGTCATATGCGACAAGGGCATCCTCAAGGAGATCCTGTATGACTCAGCCACGGCGGCCAGGTACAAGCGCCAACCGACCGGAAGCGACCTCGGCAACGACGACTTCTGCATGAGTGGCGGCACTGCCCCGGCCGGGATTGATGCCGGCCGCAAGCTGGCCAAAGACGCGCTCTACATCCCGCAACTCCACTACATCCACATGCCGGACCCGACCAAAGGCATGTTCACCGGGTCCAGCCGGTTCAATGCCCGGCTCATCAAAGACGGCGAGTTCACGGCGCCCCTCCTTTCCTCCCGCGTCACCGATACCATCCCCTCGGTGTTCAAAGGCATCGTCGCCATCTCCTCGCGCACGATCCCGTGGAACGTCTCCTCCACCTACGACCGCCGCTCCCCGACCGCGATGAGCATTCCCGAATACATCATCTGCGACAACGTCCGCATCTCGGACGTCGCCGACAGCTTCTAGTCGAAGAACAACTCCAGGAAGCCGGACTTCGGTCCGGCTTCCTCGTTTGGAAACGGAGTTGAGACCACGGATAGAGGTCTCGAACCCCAACCGCCGTCCTGATTTCCGAATCGTATCTGCGTTCATCTGTGTTCATTCGTGGTTCATCCATTCCGTCCTTGGTGGTACCGCGCGTCCTTGACTCTCCGCGCTTCCCGGCTATCCTTGAAGCCGCGAAAGTCCTGCCGAGGTGGCGGAAATGGCAGACGGACGCCGGGTTTGAAGCCCGCCATTCTTGTCTCCTCCTCCAGTTCAGGTAAGCTACATCATGGCCAACCGAATTCGCGAGTCGCGAAGGACGATCTGCAGAGTGGTCAATCGCAGGAGCCTTTCCGATTCGAATGAGGTGCTTCAGAGTCTCGCCTACTGGCGCTCGCGCAGTCCCGAGGAGCGAATTGCCGCGGTGGAGCATCTGCGGAGGACGCACATTGGAGCTTCAGCAAGACTTCAGAGAACTGCTCGCGTTATTCAACGCCCGCCGGGTTGAGTACGTCGTCGTCGGGGCCTATGCCCTGGCATTCCACGGGGCTCCGCGGTTCACCGGCCACATGGATCTCTTGGTCAGGCCCGGCATCCGCAACGCCCGACGCATCATCGCCGCGCTGGCTGATTTCGGGTTCGCATCGCTAGGGCTGTCGGTTGATGATTTCACGAAGCCCGGCAAGGTCGTGCAACTGGGAGTGGCTCCAGTGCGCGTAGACCTTGTGACCTCATTGACCGACGTGACTTGGAAGCAGGCAGCGGCCGGGAGCAGACCCGGCGACTGCGGCGACGTTCACGTACGATATCTCGGAAAGAAGGAGTTCATCCACAACAAGCGGGCCGTCGGCCGCAAGAAGGACCTGGCCGACATCGAGGCCATCGGCGAGTAGCGGCCCGCGGTTCTTGGCGCGTACCGAGTAACGCAGCCCTCCTCTCCTTGACTCTCTGCGCTTCCCGGCTATCCTTGAAGCCGCGAAAGTCCTGCCGAGGTGGCGGAAATGGCAGACGCGCTAGGCTCAGGACTTAGTGGGTTCACACCCATAGGGGTTCAACTCCCCTCCTCGGCATACCGACAAGGTTGGGAGATTGGCTGCTCCCGCAGTTCAACTCCCCTCCTCGGCATATCCCGCGCACCCAGAAGGGTGCGCGGTAGTTTCCAGTTACCAGTTCCCAGTACCCAGTACCCGAATCCGACTTCTGACTTCTAGCTTCTGATTTCTGGCGTCTGACTTCGGCCGCTCCTCAGAACCTCCCCTCCTCGGCATATCCCGCGCACCCAGAAGGGCGCGCGGTAGTTTCCAGTTACCAGTTCCCAGTACCCAGTGCCCGAATCCGACTTCTGACTTCTAGCTTCTGATTTCTGGCGTCTGACTTCGTCCGCTCAGCCATCCGTGTTCATCTGCGTTCATCCGTGGTTGCGCTGTCAGCACTTCGGCACGCCGTTCTCACTCGGTCTCTCGATCCCTTGCTCTCTCGGTCCCTTTTCCTTGTTGACAACCGGAACGTCGGCAGCTAATCTCGGTTAGTGCTCATCAACGCGCACAATATCTGCAAATCCTACGGCGCTCAGCCCGTACTCGCGGGCGTCAGTTTCACCGTCAGCTCCGGCGACAAGGTCGGCTTGGTCGGCCCCAACGGCAGCGGCAAGACCACCTTGCTCAGGATAATCCTGCGCGAAGTCGAGCCGGACCGGGGTAGTGTCACCATCG
>JAFGRF010000175.1 GCA_016935295.1 Caldifarciminota bacterium
CCTGTTCTTGCCAGTGCTTGAGTCTCATGCATTGAGCATACAGGAAGAGTAGATACCTGTAAAGTCATTATATGACCATCTCTAGTTCTCCCTAGTGCAAAGTCAGCACCGGGCACTCGGCATGGCGGACCACCTTTTCCGCGACCGAGCCGACAAACATGTGCGATAGGCCGGTCCGTCCGTGGGTAGGCAGGACGATGATGTCCGTCTTTTCCTCTTTGGCAATACGGACGATCTCGGTCGCCGGGTCGCCGGTCAGCACGCGCACGCGTACCCGCGTCTTTGCACCAAGGTGCTCCTTGCGTACGTGCTCGAGCGAACGCCGGTAGTCTTTGCGCAACTGTTCCTCGTAGGCTACAACGTCGAACGATGGAGCCCACGACCCGTCAATCGGCGGAACCGGGAGCGGGGTCGACGGCAGGACGTGAACCAGGAGAATCTCGGCGCGGAAGGTCCTGGCCAGCTCCTCGGCCACCTTCAGCGCGCGGCAGGCGGCCTCGGTCGGACCGTGGCTTTGGCCGCAGTCGGGCCGGGCTCCGGCCCGGCCGAGTTCGACCGCCGGGGTCTGGTCAACCGGGCAGAGTATGTGCTTGAGCGGCAGCCATCCCGCCGCATTCCTGGTCTTTCGGGTCTTGCTTCCTTTTGGCATTCGAACCTCCCATCAAAGGCGGGATGAGGACGGACGTCCGACCTGGTGTCTGTTCTCTGCCCGCGATTCTGCACTCGGATTTCTGCGTATCAAGTTCGTATGTTCGGTCTTTTCTCTCTTCGGGCGAGCCTCGCCGTGCTGGCGGAACAGCGGCAGATGCACGCACGAAAAGAGGGACACTTCCCATATTTCCAGCCTCCGTCAAGGCTGAAGGTCGGATTCCTTCACCGGCGGTTTGCCTGCCGTTTGCGACTCCTCGGGCGGCACGGTTTTGTGAAAGGTCGCCCGCGAGTGTGTCAGGTATCTTTGGGGGGACACGGAGTCAAGCCTGGCTGAGGTTCCTGACAACCTCTTCAGCCTTGTCCACAAAGCGACGCGCGGCGGCCAGCAGGTCCTCGATGTCGGCCGGCTCGAACTGGACGTAGTCGCCATAGTCGCTTTCCAGACGCTCGGCAAACGCTTCATCCAGGTGCTGTGCCAGTTCGCTCGGGAACAACCCGGTTCTGACAAACTCCCGCCGGAAGAGCCCGATGACGCCCGAATGGCGGGACGACGACAGGCCCTTCGTCAACAGCAACGCCGTTGCCGCGTAGAACATCGCGTAGTAGATACGGTTTGCCGCGGCGGGCAAGCGGTGTTGGTCGAGGAGCAACTGCGCATCGGTGAGCGTCTCACGCGCCCGGGTCAGACGGTACGCGACGAGATCGCGTTCAGGCTGGTTCAAACTGCCAGCCCCTCCGCAGCGACATTCCGTAGCAGCGGCGTCACGCGGAAGCGCGGGCTGTCGAACTCGGATTCGGCGAAAACCACCGGCTGGAGCACGGTGTCATGCTCCAGGCCGATCTCGGAGCAGCGGCGGTAGATCGCCCGCTTCACCTTCCAATCCGGGCGGTGTTTGAGAACAACGATCAGGTCGACGTCCGATTCCTCGTCCGCGTCCCCGCGGGCTTTGGACCCGTAGAGGATGAGCTTCACCAGGTCGAAGTCCCTGGCAAGGACATCCCTAAGCCGGCTGATCGCCGCCAGTTCATTCGGGGCCAAGTGCGGTGCCGCCATGATTCACTCAGAGGCTAGCGCCGGGCCACTGGAAGTCAAGACTCCGCCAGGCGCCGGGCAAGATCGACGACCGGCGGGGCGACGCCGGCCGAAGGCTTGCGCTTGCGGTCAAGGCCAACCCGACGCCGGCCGCCGAGGCGTAAAGTGTAGTCCGGGGCCTTGGGGAACGCGGAGCGATGAACGCTGAATACGGAGTGCAGCGGACCGAACCTCGAGCGCGGAATGAGGAATGCGGAACGCGGAACGCTCATCCGCGGGTCCTTCGTTTCACTGTCTTGACGCTGGCAACGAGGATTGCCATCAGCTCGTCCGCCTCCCTCCTGAGTACCTCCAGACGCACCGCCGGAGCGAGTGACTCAGGCTGAGCGAGGTCGAACCAGTAGCTGGTCTCTGCGAGTTCTTGCTGAGCGCCTTCGAGCTTGCTGATGAACTCAGCGTCAGAGCGGCTGCGTGTCCCCTCGCAGTAGTGGGCACCGACAGATGTGCCTGCACGCAGCATTTGCTTTCCGATGACCTGGGCGACTGTGGTCTTGGGCAGCGCCGAGTACAGTCGAATGACCTGCAGGGCGAAGTCGCGCATCCGCTGATTCAGGTCAGTCTTGCGTTCAGCGTCTGTCGTTCCGCAGTTCTCGTTTCTCATCCGACATTCATCATTCCGCGGTCATCGATCAGCGTTTACGCCCGGCAGGGCGAAGTTGTTCTTCCTTGTAGTCAGGAGACAAGAAGACCTTGCGGCCGGGGTTTGGGACACGCGAGAAAGCGGGGACAGTCCCATGCCCGGGACATCGCAGGAACGAGCGGAGCGCGGGGACGCGCGGTACAGTCCCCGTTTGCGCGGTCATGTCCCGCGCCTCAAGCTCAACGACCGGCTTCGGCGCGGACATGTCGGTCAGGTGGTGCGTTTGCGCCGGCGGCGGGGTTTGGCGGTAGGGCGGCCCGCCTGCTCCTTTGCGGGCAGGTCGCGGGCCACGGGCGGTTCTTCTTTACCAAGGAGCTTCTCGGTCAGGGCGACGAACTCGCGGGCGCGCTCGATGTGCTTGAGCGCCTCTTTCTCGGACCGTGGTGATTGCGCATCGTAGTCTCCGAGCAGCCGACTATCCTGGGCCTGGATCATGTAGCGGTGGAGCTCCGGTGGCATGCGACCGGTCCTGGCGAAGCGTTGGCCGAATGCCGACAAGACAGCGCCGTGGCTGGAGAACGCGAGCCCTTCCGAGTCCAACAGGGCCTCGGCGCAGTAGAACATGGCATAGTACGCGCGTGAAACTGCGATGTCATACAGGAACTCGCGAGTGAGGACCTCGGCTGCACGCAGGCTGTCTCGGGCTTTGTTCAGAAGCGCGGATTGCTGCTCGGTCAGATGCTCACCCCTTCAGCCCGGACGTTGGCCAGGAGCCCGCTCGTTCCTTCCCGGTATCTTCCCTCCGAAACGTAGATGGTGGAAATCGTCACGTCTCGTTCGAGCGAAACCGCAGCCGTCACAAGTCCTCCGCGTTCGATTTCCTCGAAGGGGTTTACGTTCCCTTTCAGCACCACCAGGACGTCGATATCTGAATCCAGGTTGGCGTCGCCGCGGGCCTGCGAGCCGAACAGGACGAGCTTGACGAGGCGCTTGCCGTATAGAGCCTCGAGCCTCCGCCGCAGTTCCCTAAGCACACCACGTACTTTCCTGCTCATACGAGAGGGAATGTAGCACCGGCCGGCAGCAGGGTCAAGCCATGCGGGAGGGCAGGCCATGGCCTAGGCATGGGTTGAGACTGAGCGGTTACGGCAGGGCGTGGTCTTCGGCCTGCGGTGCGGCGGTCGGTGGAGTGCGGGCGCTGCCCCTATGGTCTCGGCGCGGGGATGTCGAAGACGTCACGCGGCTTCGCCGCGAGTTTCCAGTTGCCAGTTGGCAGATTGCAGTGGCCGGACGAGTGGCCGCTGGTCAGGTTCCAGCGCGCTGCTTACGGTTTCGGTACTTCTAAGGCAAAGACGTCCTTACGGGTTTTGGCCGGGACCTTGCGGTCGCAGCCACGGGCTGCCCACTTCTCGAGCAGGACCTGCGCTGGGCGGATTGGGTACAGCCACCGTTTTAGTCGGACGAAAGCGGTGGCAGTCCCGGCAAAGCTCTCGCCGGAGATGCCCCGCTGCTTGCTGAGCTTGTAGAGCTGCCTGCCGAAGTTCAAGTAGGGGACATACTGCGAGGTCGAGACGCCGGCGGCATTGATGACCTGTTTGACGTCGGTCTCCATCGCGCAGAGCCCGACCATCGCGGCCTGGTAGTGCTCCGCCATCTTCCCCTGCAGGTCGGCGAGCGTCTTGCTCACACGTTCGAGGTTGTACTTCACCAGCCAGCG
>JAFGRF010000176.1 GCA_016935295.1 Caldifarciminota bacterium
CCTGTTCTTGCCAGTGCTTGAGTCTCATGCATTGAGCATACAGGAAGAGTAGATACCTGTAAAGTCATTATATGACCATCTCTAGTAGCGGGTCCGGGGTTCCTTGGCTTCCTTGACTCTGTTTGGCTCGCCGCTAGTATAGCCCACCATGAAAGAAGACGGCGTCGTCAAAGAGATTCCCAGCAAGTCGGGAAGCTTCTCCGATTGGTATACCGCGGTCGTGCTCAAGGCCGAGCTGGCCGACTACGCGCCGGTGCGCGGCTGCATGGTCATCCGGCCGTACGGCTACGCGCTCTGGGAAAACATGCAGGCGAGACTCGACAAGCGCATCAAGGACACCGGCCACGTCAACGCCTACTTCCCCACGCTGATCCCTGAGAGCTTCCTGACCAAAGAGGCCGAGCACGTGAAAGGTTTCTCTCCCCAGGTTGCCTGGGTGACCCAGGGCGGCGATGAGAAGCTGACCGAGCGGCTGGCGCTCCGGCCGACGAGCGAGGCGATAATCAACACGATGTACGCGAAGTGGGTGAAAAGCTATCGCGACCTGCCCGTACTCATCAACCAGTGGTGCAACATCTTCCGCTGGGAGAAGGCCACGCGCCTCTTCCTCCGCACCCTCGAGTTCCTCTGGCAGGAAGGTCACACGCTGCACCGGACCCGCGAGGAAGCCAAGGCGGAGACGCTTCGAATCCTCGACCTGTACGTGGATTTCGTGGAGAACGACCTTGCCGTGCCAGTGCTCGCCGGCGCCAAGCCCGAGTCCGAGAAGTTCCCCGGTGCTGTGGACACCTATTCGATCGAGGCCCTGATGCCCGACGGCCAGGCTCTGCAGGCCGGAACGTCGCACCTCTTGGGCCAGCACTTCGCCGAGGCGTTCGACATCCGCTACCTGGATGAAGACAACACCGAGAAACGTCCCTGGGGCACGTCGTGGGGCGTGACCTGGCGGCTGATGGGCGCGCTCATCATGACCCACGGCGACGACAAGGGCATGTTCATGCCGCCGCGGGTCGCGCCCTTTCAAGCAGTCATCGTGCCGATTCTCTTCGGCAAGAATGACGATGCCGTGCTCGCCAAGTGCCGTGAGACCAAGGCGCAGCTGGCGGGCTACCGGGTCCAACTCGACGACCGCGCCACCCAGACTGCCGGCTGGAAGTACAATGAGTACGAGATGCGAGGCGTGCCGGTGCGCATCGAGATCGGCCCCAAGGATGTGGCCAAAGAGCAGTGTGTGCTCGTTCCTCGCGACGGTTCTGGCAAACGATTTGTGCCGCTTGCCGAACTGCCGGGCGAACTGGGGAAACTGCTCGACTCTGTCCAGGCCGGAATGCTCGAGCGGGCCCGCGCTTTCGTACGCTCACGCACATCTGATGCCGCCACGCTGGACGAGTTCAAGCAGGAGCTTGAAGCCAAGCCCGGCTATGTTCGGGTCCACTGGTGCCGGGCGCAGGAGTGCGAGAACGCGCTGGTCGACGCGACCAGGACCACTCCCCGCAATATGCCTGCTACTGACCAGGGCAAGCCGGGCAAGTGCATAGTCTGCGGCAAGCCCACCGACACAGTAATCTACTACGCGCGGACGTACTGACGCGCCGTACGGGAGTTACCAGTTGCCAGCAACCAATTGGCTGCATTGGGACCTGATCTGACCTGGAAACTGAAAACTGGTAACTGGACACTCCGTGCGCGCTAGCGCACGGTTATCAGCGCCCTGATCGCCTCGTACTTCTTCGGCCCGATCCCCTTCACGTTCTGGATCTCCTCGATTGAACCGAACCGGCCCGCGGTTTCGCGATACTGGATGATGCGCTCGGCCGTCCTCGGCCCGATTCCGGGCAGGGTCTGCAGCAGCCCGGCATCTGCAGTGTTGATGTTGACCAGGACGCCCGACTGCCGGCGGACAATGCCGGGCGTGGCCGGGTACAACCGCGCCGCCTGAACCGGCCGCAACGTATCCCGTGCGGCCGCGTACGCTATCCAGACGCCGGTCAGGCTCTGTGGCAGCAGCTTGCCAGTTGCAGGAAAGCCGGCGCGCTCCAGCCACTGCTCGGTCGTAACCACCTTGTACGTTCCCGGCTGCCGGTTCCTGACACGGACTCTCGCCACCTGCGATACCTCCGGCCACCGAGTCGTGTCGCCGGCCACGAAGTAGTCGGCGCCGGCGATCAGCGGCGCGGGTTCGTGCGGTCCCACGTGCTCCGGCGCGACCAGCCTCGTCAGCGTAGTGTCATCCACCGATAGCAGACGCACCTGCCGGCTGTAGGGCACAGCATCGAACAGCTGCTCGCGGCTCAGCCTGCCGCAGCCAAGCCCGCCTTCCGCCTCGTATGCAGGCAGAACCGCGATGTCGGCCCCGGCCCTGGCCCGAACGGCTTCGGCGACCAGCGTACCGAGACTCACAAGCCCGGCGCTGTCCGGCAGGTATTCAATCGGGCTGGTGCACACGGCCGTATCGCCCGGATCCGTGCCGGCACGACCGAGCCAGAGCGCTGCCGGCGACGTATCCGAGCCGGGACCAGGTTCGACGTTGAGCAGCCGAACTCCAGTCTGGTAGACCTTGCGTTCGGCTTTGTTGAACAGGACATCAGCGACGCCGAGCCGCTGGCCGTAGGCGGCAGACATGAGCACCGGCGTCGTTCCGGAACCGGCCATGCGGTTCTCGATAGGGCCGGGGCTGCCGCGGCAAATGACGAGGTCGACCTGCCTGAAGGAATCGGCGATTGCACAGCCCACATCCGAACTGACATGCCCGATGACAATGACAACGTCCGCGCTCTCGGCCAGCACCAAAGGCAAATAGCGGCCCATCTGGTCCAGCGGATCGCCAACCACCCAGTCGCCAACGTCGACGCGCCGGTTCAGCCGGGGGATGTCTGGATCGGCGACGCCGATGACGCCGACTTTCATGCCCATGATGTCCTTCAAGACAAACGGATGGAAGAGCGGAACTCGCCTACGGAGCACGACATCGAGCATCGGGTCGGCCAGAATCGGGAACTCCGCAGTCCGGACAAGGACCTCAAAGTTCTGCGCGCCTCCGGCGAAGTCCGCCGGGCCTGGCACTGCGGCGTCGTACGCGGCCGCATTCATGAACTCAACCGCGGCCCGGCCGTGTGAGCTGTCGCCGGCCGCCGAGCCAAACCCGAAGTCACCGCAATCCAGCAGCAGCGTCGCATCGGTCCGCTCGGCCCGGATCAGACGCAGCAGTTCGTCCCAGCCGCCCAGCCTCCGGCGCGGCAGGCCTGGCGACGCGAAATCGATGCTCGGCGAGCTCCGACCGTGCAGGTCCGAGGTGTACAGCACTCTCAGCGTCCGGAAATCGGAATGAGAAGGCGCGACGCACACAAGCGTCAGCAACAGGCAAAGCACGTAGTCAATATAGCCCGCTCGCCCCGGCTAATCAAGCCCACCCAACTGCGAACGTCACCGCCCGGCCAAGCGTTCGCAGTTCGGGCTTCAGGCTTCATAGCTTGACACCTGAAAGGTGCGCCCTAGAATCCCCGCCGTGGACCTCTTCGCCAAATGCAGGGAGTTCGCCAAGATTGTCCAGCAGGCCAAGGACAACGACTACTACCCCTACTTCACTCCGATCAGCTCAGAGCCGGATCGCCGCGTGGTCATCCATGGACGGGAGCTGCTGATGATGGGGTCGAACAACTACCTGGGACTTACCACGCACCCGAAGGTCAAAGAAGCCGCGATTGAGGCAGTCCGGAAGTACGGCACCGGTTGTACCGGTTCACGCCTCGGCAACGGCACACTTGACATTCACGTGGAACTCGAGGAAAAGCTCGCAGCCTTCTACAAGAAGGATGACTGCGTCGTCTTCTCTACCGGCTATTCGGCCAACCTTGGTGCGATTTCGGCACTAATCAAACGCGGCGACATGGTGGTGGCCGACAAACTGGACCACGCCTCGATCATGGACGGCTGTCAGATGTCCTACGGTACGGTCAAACGGTTCGTCCACAACGATATGCACTCGCTCAGCCACGTGCTGACGGACCACCACGGCGGCGGCAAGCTGGTGGCCGTGGACGGCGTATTCTCGGTCGAAGGCGACCTTGCGCCGCTCGACCAGATGGTGCCAATCGCCAAACGGCACGGCGCACGACTGCTGGTCGACGAAGCACACGCCGTTGGAGTGATGGGCAGGCACGGCCGCGGCACGGCCGAACATTTCGGGGTCGAGGCCGATGTTGACCTGATCATGGGCACGTTCTCCAAGACCTTCGCCTCAATCGGCGGCTATCTGGTCGGCGACGCGGACGTAATGACGTTCATCCGTCACCAGGCCCGCCCGGCTCTCTTCTCCGCCGCCATCCCGCCCGCCGCAACCGCGACCGTCCTCGAGTCACTCCGAGTCCTCCAGACCGAGCCCGAGCGCAGGAAACACCTGTGGAAGAACGCACATCGGATGAGCGCCGGCCTGCGCGGCATGGGCTACAACCTCGGCACGTCGGTCACACCGATCATGCCGATCCACGTCGGCGACGACGTCCGGACCATGACCTTCTGGACCGCTCTCTACGACGACGGGATCTTCACCAACGCCTTTGTCCCGCCCGGGGTCCCGCCCAACCGTTCGCTGATCCGCACGGCCGTTATTGCGACGCACACCGACGCGGATATCGACGAGGCGCTGGAGAAGTTCGAACGGGTCGGCCGCAAGTGCGGCATCATCCCCTGAGCCATGGTCACCGTTAGCCGGGTCGAGACGGCTGCGGACCTCGACCGGTTCGTGAAGCTTCCGTTCCGGCTCTACCGCGACGACCCGAACTGGGTGCCGCCGCTCATGTCGGACCTGAAGAGAACGCTGAACACTGGCCGCAACCCGTTCTGGCAACACGCCGACCGCGACCTGTTCCTCGCCGCGCGTGAAGGAAAGGTCGTGGGCCGCGTGGCGGCCATCGTCGACCGCGGCTACAACGAGTACCACCAGTCGAAGCTGGCGATCTTCGGCTACTTCGAGACCGAAGACGACACCGAAGTCGCCGGGGCACTCCTCGACGCCGTCGCCGGATATGCCCGGACCCGCGGGCTCGAAACCATCTACGGCCCGGCCAATCCGGCGCTGAATGACGAAGTGGGAATGCTCGTTGACCCGTTCGACTCGCCGCCGATGATCAAGTCCTCGTACAACCCGGCGTACTACCCGAGGCTGATCGAGGCTATCGGCTTCACCAAAGTCAAGGACTTCTACGCCTTCGGCATGGACTCCGACCAGCCCATCCCCGAAAAGTTCGAGCGGGTGGTGAAGCTGCTCCGCACGCGGCCCGAAATCGAGGTGCGTCACGCGGACCTCAAGAACCTCAAGCCTTCGCTCGACCTCATCAAGCAGGTCTACAACGACGCCTGGTCAAAGAACTGGGACTTCGAGCCGATGACCGACGCGGAAATCGAAGACCTGGCCCGGCAACTCAAACCGCTTATCATCCCTGACTTCGTATGGATGGTGCTCTACAAGGGGGAAATCGCGGCCATGAGCATCGGCCTGCCCGACTACAACCAGGTACTCAAGAAGGTGAACGGCCGGCTCTTTCCGTTCGGCTGGCTCACATTCCTCATCGAGAAAAGGCGCATCAACAAGGCCCGACTCTGGACCATGGGCGTGCTGCACAAGTTCCGGAACCTGGGATTCGACGCGCTGCTCTACTACGAGTCGATGATGGCGGCCCGCCGCCACGGCTTCAAACACGGCGAATTGTCGATGATCCTCGAGGACAACGTCGCGGTGATCCGTCCCATAACCAACCTCGGCGCCCGCATAGTCAAGACCTACCGCGTCTACCAGCGGCCGGTCTAGCTACTCCGGCGTCAGGGTCCGAACCACGGCCTCGGTCTGGGCCAGGGCGTCCAGCTTCGGCTTGCCCGGATTGTACACCAGCCCGTCGGCCATGTAGAACCGCCCCCTGAAGTTGAACGAGTAGTTGACGAAAGCTCCGCCGATTACCTGCTCGTCATTCTCCCAGACCCCGGAGAGCCTCACGCAGGGGCCGGAGAGGAAGGCAATCGTCTCCGCCTGCAGGAACCTCGCGTCGATCGAATCCCCGTTATAGTAGCGACCGGTCAGCCGGTTGCGCAGAGCGGCAAGTGACTCGGGAACCAGCACCCGGGTCGTGTCCTGCCAGCAGACGAAGACGTTGCGGTCCGGAACGTGCCCGAACAAGTAGACGAAACCGCTGTCCGCGTAGTCCTCATTCAGGAACCAGCGGCGGGGAACGTCGATTGTGAACCCGTACCTGGTCCGGAACTCCGCGGTCAGCTTCTCGTCCACGCCTTCGATGTAGACCGCCTTGGCCATCTGGTCGAGCACTATCTCGCGCAAAGTCTGCCGAATCCGCGCGGCATAGACCTCGAGCCCGGGCACGAGCTGGGCGGTGTCGCGGGCGATGAAGATGAGCGCGAACTGACCCTTCAGCCAGGGATTGGGAACCTTCAGCAGGCCGAAGTCGCCTTCGGACAGGGAGTCGGCCCGCTCGCCCAGAATCTGCCGGACTAGCGTATCCCTGGTCGTACCGATGATGAGGAGTATGCGGAACTTCGAGTAGGTATCGAACTTGCCCGCTGTTCCGACCCGCACCTTGAACTCGGGCTCAGGCTGCGGTGTCTTCACCGGCTCCTGCAGAATCGACCGGACCGTCGCTTCGACCTCGTTCCATTCGGAGGAGATAACGGTGACCTCGCGCAGCGGGCCGATGAGCTTGGACATCGGCGAACCGCCGCAGGCAGCAAACAGGAC
>JAFGRF010000177.1 GCA_016935295.1 Caldifarciminota bacterium
GCGGAACATATCGAAGTATGGCCTTGCCCGGAGGATCCGGCTGGCACAGGCAAGAAGCCCGTCTGACCCGGTCTTGGCGCGGCTGCGCTGTCAGCTCGACCTGCTGATTTCGAACCCACCGTACGTGCCGAGCCCACGACTGACGCAACTCGACAAGAACGTCCGGCGGGAACCGCGGTTGGCACTTGATGGAGGCCCAAAAGGGGCTAATATTGTCGCGATGTTGCTGGAACACGGCCCAGGTTTGCTGAAGCCCGGGGGGTTGCTGTCAATGGAAATCGACGCTACGCAGGAAGCTGTCGTTCGCAGGCTGTCTCCGAGTGCCGACATGGAGCGCGACCTTGTCGGGAGAATCCGCTACGTATTCCTGACGCGATGAGGACTGACAAGAGACCGAGGACGGAAGACCGGAGACGGAAGACGAAGGTCAAGCGTATCGCGTTCATGGTGAACCGCGGCAAGCCGCTCGCAGCCGGGCTCGTGCCGGAACTTGTCGGCTGGGTTCGCGCCGCCGGGCATATTCCGCTGCTCTCTGCCGGCACCGCGAAGCTGTTCCATATCGACGCTGAATGCAGTCCGGCTGCCAGGCTGGCGGAGAAGGCCGACCTCGTGGTGGCCTGCGGCGGCGACGGGACACTCCTCAGGGCGGCGCGGCTGGTAGGCAGGAAGAACGTCCCCATCATGGGCGTCAACCTCGGCGCCCTGGGATTCCTCACCGAGTTCTCGGCCGAAGAGGCACAGGCCGGTATCAAAGAATTCTGCCGCGGCACCCACGCCGAGGAACGCAGAATGGTGCTTGCCTGCAGCTATGGCAGCAAGTCGGGCTTCGCACTCAACGACATCGCCGTGAACATGGGCCCGGCCAACCGTGCCATCGAGCTCGTAGCCAGCTCCGGCGGCGTGCTCGTCACCCGCTTCGTGGGCGATGGCGTGGTCGTGGCGACTCCCACAGGGTCTACTGCCTATTCGCTTGCGGCCGGCGGCCCGGTGGTCTACCCGACAATGGAAGCCATCCTGCTCACCCCGCTCGCGCCGCACGCCCTCGCATCGCGGCCGATGATTCTGCCGGCTGACGCCAAGGTCGAGCTGGAGCTGAGCAGGCGATCCGAGTCGGCCGTTCTCAACCTGGACGGCCAGGAACGCTGGACGATCAAGCCCGGTCGCCCCATTCGCATCAGCCGAGCCGGCTTCAAGATTCGCCTCGTGACCCCCAAAGACAAGACCTATTTCCGGATTCTGCGCGACAAGCTCAAGTGGACCGGCAGCCAGCGCTGACAAGGACGTCAAATCCGAAACTCGAAGCACGAATGGCGATTGAATAAGGCAAGGCTCCAAACCCGAAACGCGAGTGAGCTTCAGGTCAGAATCCCCGGATTCCTCACTTGTCTTCATTCGAACTTGACTCGGAATTCGAGCTTCGTCATTCCAGCCTAGCCTTCACTCATGCTTGCCGAACTCAGGATCAAGAACTACGCCCTGATTGACGACCTGACAGTCGAATTCAGCCCCGGCCTCAACGTGCTTTCAGGCGAAACCGGGGCGGGCAAGTCCATCATCCTCGGCGCGCTCACGCTCATACTCGGCGACAAACCGGACGCCGACATGATTCGCACCGGAGCCGATACCGCCCAGGTGGAAGGCCGGTTCGACGTAGACAAACGGCTGGCGGGTGAGTGCTCGGAACTGGGAATAGCGCCGGCCGAAGAAGGAGCACCACAACTCCTGCTCCGCCGCCGCGCAGAACGCAGCGGCCGCGGCGCCGCCTATGCCAACGACTCAGGCATCACAATCGCCGCCCTGCAGAAGCTCGGCGACCGCCTCTTTGACCTGCATGGCCAGCACCAGCACCAACTACTACTGAAGCCTGAAATCCACCTCGACATTCTCGACGAATACGCGGGACTCCACTCCGAGCGTTCTGAATTCGCCGAACGGTTCCTTACCTACGAGGAGAAGTCAGCCGAACTGGCCCGGCTCGACAAGGAGCTGGCCGAACGCAGGGCTCGCCGCGACCTGACCGAGTTCCAACTGAAAGAACTCAGCGAGGCCCGGGTCAGACCCGCAGAGCTTGAGGAGCTGGGTCGCGAACGGGACCTGCTTCAGTCCGCAGAGCGCAGGTTCACGCTCGCGCGGCAGCTCGAGGAGTTGCTTTCGGAGCAGGAAGGCTCAATCATCGGTCTGCTCGGAATCGCGGGCAAGACGCTCCGGGAGCTTGCCGAGCTCGACCCGGGTCTGGCCGAGCGCCGGGCCCGGCTCGATGAAGCCCGGGCCGGCGCCGACGACCTTTGGCGAGAGCTGGTAGGCTATCGCGAGTCAATCGAGTTCTCGCCGGAGCGGATGGACGAGGTCAATTCGCGTCTTTTCCTGATTGAGAGACTCGAGCGCAAGTACGGGATGCCTGCCGACGAACTCGCGTCGCTGGAAGCCAGGCTCAGGGCCGAATTCGACTCGATCGAACTGGAAGGCTCGCGCCGGGAGGAACTGACAAGAGCACTGGCCGCTATCAGGCAGGACCTGACAACGCGTGCCGAGGCCCTGTCCCGCAAGCGCGGCAAGGCCCGGACCGAACTGGAGAGGCGGCTCGGCACTGAATTCGAGACCCTGGGACTCGGCAAAGCCCAGCTTGCGGTAAGCATGAGCCGTATACCGGATTTGAACGGCGTCTACGAACGCAAAGGCGAGTGCTTCCGCCTGATGCCAACCGGCATCGACACGGCCGAATTCCTCTTCACGGCGAATCCGGGTGAAGAGCTGCGTCCCCTGCGCAAGGTGGCCTCGGGCGGCGAACTCTCGCGCGTCATGCTTGCCCTCAAAGGCGTGCTCTCCCAGGCGCGGGACATGACCCAATCGTCCTCGATTGGGATCGTGTCCCAAGCCGGAGACTCGGAACGTGCGCCAGGCGGAGGGGTCCCCACCCTCGTGTTCGACGAAATCGACGTCGGCATCGGCGGCAGGGTAGCGGAGTCGGTCGGCAAGCGACTCTCACGGCTGGCCAGGAGTCACCAGGTCATCTGCATCACCCATCTCCCCCAGATCGCCAAGTATGCGGAGCGCCACCTCCTGGTCACGAAGTCGGTCCGCGGCGACCGGACAACATCATCGATCCGCACGCTGGAAGCAGATGCACGGGTCGAGGAACTTGCCCGCATGACCAGTGGAGCGGCAGTTACCCGAGCCGGCCTCGCGCACGCCCGCGAGATGCTCGAATCGGCGAAGGGACATGACCGCGCTGTCGGACAGGGGCCGCGTCGGCCAACCCCCCCGCGGGTTTCGGATCGTGCCCCAAGCCGCTGACATGGCTGACCACCCGTCCGGACCAGACCGTCCGACAGGGACGGCTGAGGCTAACAAGAACAGCCACACGACTGCCGCCCGGATAGTAACCGTTCCCAACATCCTGAGCGTGTCGCGCATCGTCCTGCTGCCGATTGTCCTGCTCCTCCTTTTCAAGCGTCAGAACACGGCCGCAGTCGCGGTGATGCTCATCTCCTGGAGCACAGACGCGCTCGACGGCCACCTGGCCCGCAAGCTGGGTCAGGTATCGAACCTCGGGCGGGTACTTGATCACCTGGTGGACAAAGTCTGGGTCGGTTCGGTACTGGTGACGCTCGTCTACCTGCGCAATCTCCCGCTCTTCCTCGCCGCCGCAGTCATCCTGCGTGACCTGCTGATACTCGCGGGCAGCGGCGTCATCATGAAGGCCAAGGGTTCGTTCGTCTCCTCCGATGTCGTCGGCAAGATTACGGGTTTCGCCTTCGCGTTGATGATCGTCTTCTACACGCTGGAACCGCCCGCGCTGATGAAGTACAAGTTTGCGGTCGACTTCGCCGTATCGGTTCTTGTGGTGGTATCGTTCTTGAACTACTTCACGGTGTTTCTGCGCCGGGTGGCCCGGTTCCGGCTCCCCGGCGAGGATTCACAGTAGCCGCCCGGGCCTGCGCCCGGGCGGACACTGCCAGACCACGGAGGACGGGCGGCCGTCCCCGATTCCTGATTCTCCCTACGCAACTTCCAGCTTCTGACTTCTGACATCTGACTTCTGACTTCGGCCTCTCTCGTCTGCACGACCGCCCCTCAGCCGCATCGTGACCCGTCCCGAAGCTCGGACCCCGCCAGCACCCCCTCCGGCCGGAATCCGGACCTCTACCTCAGCCTCGGATGCTCCTTCAGGGGCGAGGCCAACCTCAACATCGACCTCAACCTCTGCCTTCAACTGAGTCCTTCATTGTACCTCACATTCTTCCTCAGAAAGTACCGGCAAACGTATCGTCAACTGGACA
>JAFGRF010000018.1 GCA_016935295.1 Caldifarciminota bacterium
ACTTCCTTCATGTCCGCCATTGTGAGGTCGCCCATGTGCGCGATGCGGAAGGTCTTTTCTTTCAGGTCGCCGTATCCGTTGGATATCTGCAGCCCGCGTTTGCCGAGTTCGCCGTTCAGGTCCTTGACCGAGATGCCGCGCGTGTTGGCAGCCGTGGTCAAGGTGACCGATTCGTACCCGGGCTCGGGGAAGACCTTGAAGTACTTGTTCGCCCACTCGCGGGTGAACTTCGCCATTTCCAGATGGCGCTGGTAGCGGCTCTGCATCCCTTCTTTGAGTATGTGGTCGAGCTCGAGGTCGAGGGCCCAGAAGAGCGACACTGCCGGCGTGGTCGGAGTCTGGGAGTCCTTTTCGTAGCGCTTGAGCATCGCGTCGTAGTCGAAGTAGTAACCACGGTCGGCTACGGTGCGGGTCTTGTCGAGCGCGCGCTGGGACACGACGGAGATTGCGAGTCCCGGCGGCAGCGCCACGGCCTTCTGCGATGATGCGACCACGATGTCGAGACCCAGGCCGTCGATGTCGAACCAGTCGCCCATCAGCGACGAGACGGCGTCGACGAGGATAAGAACGTCGGGATACTTGGTGCGGACCAGCTTGGCGATATCCTCAATCGGGTTGCGCACTCCGGTCGAGGTCTCGTTCTGGGTCAGGGCGATGGCCTGGTAGCCGCCCTTGGCCAGCTCGGCGTCCACCATCTCCGGCTTGATTGCCTTACCCCATTCCACGGCGATGGAGCTCGCCTGCTTGCCGCAGGCCTTGGAGATCTTGAACCAGCGGTCTGAGAAAGCGCCGTTGACCGTGTGCAGTATCTTCCCGGTCACGACGTTCCGCAGCGCGCCTTCCATACAGCCGGTGCCGGAAGACGTGAACCAGAACACGTAGTTCTTCGTGCTCAGGATCTGCTTGGTCTTGTCGACGCAGCGCTTGTTCAGCTCGCCGAAGTCCTTTGAGCGGTGGCCGATCATCCACTGCCCCTGCGCCTTCAGTATTTCCTCCCTGACCTCAGTCGGGCCGGGGATAAACAGCTTCTTGTGTGCCAAACTACCTCCTTAGTTCGGAATCGGATAATCCAGAGTTCAGAGTCCAGAGTCCAGAACCCAGAGTGTCGGGACATTCTGAATTCTGGATTCTGGATTCTGCACTATCCGTCTCCTCATCTGTTGATTACCTGTACTTGCACCCGCCTCTGCCGCGGGCCGTCGAATTCGCAGAAAAAAACTCCCTGCCACCGGCCGAGAGCGAGTCGGCCTTCCTCGACCAAAATCGCCTGGCAGGAGCCGACCATTGCCGCCTTGATGTGCGCGTCGGCATTGCCCTCGGAGTGAGCGTAGCCGGCGCGATGGGGGACAAGCTTCGACAAAGCTTCCGTGATGTCGCGGGCAACGTCCGAGTCATAGCTCTCGTTCACTGTCACCGCCGCGGTCGTGTGCGGCACGTAGACGAAGCACATGCCGGAACTGACTTTCGACTGCGCGACCGCGTCGCGCACCTTCTCGGTGATATCGAGAAGCTCAGTTCGGACATGTGTTGTTACGTCGAAACTGGTCATTACGCCCTGCCAATCTTACCCACGGCTGCAATCGGTGTCAACCGCGTGGGCGTGCCTTCGGTCGTCTGCACTTGCGCGCCAAACAGCGAGGACATGTCTGGCGCGGACAACACGTGAGGCTGACTGCAGGGCATCGTCCTAGGCAATCAGGACGGCGGTTCAGGAGGCAGTCTGTCGCGCAAACGGGAGGGCTGCTCCGGGAGTTGGAGGGGAAACCGAGTGGGTCGCAGCACAGCTGACCGAACTCCGCGTTGTCTGCAGAGCAACAGGCGAGACAATCGAGCGGGCTGACCGGGTCATGGTCCGGGCAACAACCGCCGAAGCTGACAGGTAGATGACCCGGAACGCAACGCCCGGGACAGCGCGGAACGCAGGGTCCTGAGCAATGTTGGGAACAACTTGGAGGGCCGTCCCCCGGGCGGGGGAGGGGACTTTCGGGAATGCGGACTAACCGATTGACCCGGAATAGGTTAGGATGTGGGCCGTCCTCGTGGACTTGTAGCCTATCGTTAGACTTCTTGGCGGTCAGCGCTTGAGCGGACAGGCCGGGCTCTAGCGGCCGGTGATGACGAGCTTGCGGGTGAGGGACTGGGTTCCGGCTTCGAGCGTGGCCATGTAGACGCCCGCGTGCAGGCCGCGCAGGTCGAGCCGTGTCACGCCGGACGGGTCGAGTACGGACCTGTGGATGATTCTGCCAACGACATTTCTGATTGCCAGACTGCGTCTTCTCCCGACCGCCAAGAAAGAGCTGACGGTGACGACCCCGCGACCTGAGGGGTTGGGCACAAATGCGAGAGTGGGTAGTTTGGTGTTGGTCCGCTGCACCGTGTCTCGCGAGGGAGTGTAGGCGTGGCTGAACCAGATATCATCAAGGCAGATACCGACGCCTCCGCCCGGCGACCAATGGCGGAATACCACTTTGATGGTATCTCCATCACAGGTGTCAAGCGACACTGAATGGCGGGAGTAGGTGGTGTCGGGAATGCCAGACCACCAGAGGCGAATAGGTGAGAGTCTTGTGCTCAAGGCCAACACCTCGAGGTTGTCTATCTGCCAATTCGCACCGCTGCGGAAGTAGAAACCAACCGAATCGCTGTTGTCTCTGCTGGGACAGACCGCGCTGCTTGTTAGCCAGTCGTCGGAGACACCCGTTGAATCAGCCACGCACGATGCGGACCCGGCTCCCGAGTGGCTTGTGCCGGGGCCAGACTGGCGCGTCCATGACTGAGTTCCGCTGTCATTGTCCGTGACGAGCCAGCCAGGCGGTGGGAACAGCGACCCATCGAATCCCTCGGCGGCACAGGTCTTGGCTGGAAACGACCAGCACTGAAGCTGGGCCGCGTCGTGGCGGATGGCAGTGGCCCACACGAAGTAGTCAAGCATGGTATCCTGCATCAGCGGCGATGGTATGCGGATGGAAGCGGAGGTGGTTTCCCCGGCGGCAATCGGCCCGACGAGCGTAGACTCACGCATCGTTCCCAATGATGCGTAGGCCCAGAACGGACCAGACGCAAGGGGTCCCCTGTTGACCATGGAAAGCAAAGCCGTATCCGATCCCCCGGCGACCAACGGGTACGTCTTCATCTCGGCGTGGAGAGCTCTGATATCGGCGTCAAGCTGATGGGCACTCGTGAACCAGATATCGTCCATGCATAGAACCGCGGCGGTACCCGCCGCGCTCCGGAATCCCAGGTACACCGCGTGCCCGTCGAACTGGTCAAGTCCGATGCGAACTTCACACCAGCTTCCTTCCCGAATCGTGTCAGCGAACAGCCGGGTCAGTGTATCAACCGGGTCTTGACTGCCGAGTGCCCAAACCTGTGCTTCGCACCAACTATCGGGTACGGAAAAGAAAATCCCGAACGTGTCTGCTACACCCGGCTCGGGGACGATGCCATTCGTTATCAGCCAGCAGTTATGTCCACTGTCAGTGGCGACGTACTCCCCAGAGTGCGCGCCGACAGGCAAGGGGCCGGAACGCTGCCAGAGACCGCTGCCCCTTGTGACCCAGCCGGTCGGAGGGAACGTCGGGTCTTCGAAGCCCTCGGCGGAGCACGTGTTCGCCGGGAATGCCCAGCACGTCAACTGCGTTCTGTCGTCACCACGCAATTCGTCATACAGACGATAGGTCACGAGTGTATCTGCTCTGCTGGGAGAAGGGAGCCGTAACGCGAGAGACATTGTCTCGCCGACCGAGATGTTGCCGACCAGCGTGGATTCGACGCCGAGGCCTGGCGCTGTTGCGTACGTCCAGAACAAACCGGATGCGCCAAACCCATTGTTGGTGAGCGTCAAGAGAGCGGTGTCCGACCCTTGGGCGACCAATGGATAGGTACCAAACTCAGCGTGCAGGGCGTGGATATCCGACCCATTGGGCATAGCGTATTCGACGCGCAAGAACGGCGGGCTGTCGCTGTCGTATCCGTACGCGAATCCCCAGTGGTTCCCCACCGAGCGGAGGCCAAAGGAACCCCAGCCCGAGCGGAGGCACGAGTCCAGGAGAGGGAAAGAGGGCGTGTCGAAGGGAAGCATCATCCAACCGTCTGACGACGCGCGACCGTGAATAATGGCCGGGGCGTCCCTGATCTCCGCCAAGAGGTCGGACGGGTACAGAGGTACAGGGTCTCGAATGAGCCCGACGTCTACTTGCGGTCCGTAGCTATCGTACTGGTAGTACTCCAGCTCCGCTTGTACTATTGTGCAACTGTCGGGCAACGAATCTAGGCTGAACTTCAGGAACCCGTAGTAGTCGTACCTGTAGTGAGGAGCCCACATTCCGCCGTAGCGAATGTCTCCGTAGTGCTTGTTGTACCAAGAGTCGGGGGGTGGCCAACTGTTCACGTAATGCTCCGCATACCCAGTGATTGTCGGGTAGAAGCGTACTTCACGTGCACTCAGTCGTACTGTGAAGCCCGCTGCCAGGCAGCACGACAGGATGAACGCCTTGCAGGGGCTGCCGGTCAGCCTGGCAACTGCACTAATACTCAATCCTCCAGTCGGTGACCAAGTCTAGGTCTAGTTTGACCGTGTGTCAACGGACGGCGGGAAGGATTTCTAGCGGGCGGTGAGGACGAGCTTGCGAGTGAGTCCCTAGCTTGCGGCTCTCTTCACGAGCGCCGAGATTCTGGCTTCTTCGGCCGCGGTTAGGTTCGTCAGGGCGAAGGCGATTGGCCACATGTTGCCTTCGTCTAGTTTCGCCGAGTCGTTGAAGCCGAGCGTCATGTACCTTTCTTTGAACTTGTCCGAGCCGCGGAAGAAGCAGACGACCTTGCCATCTCTGGCGTAGGCGGGCATTCCGTACCAGGTTCTCGGCGCCAGGGTCGGCGCGCTCTCCTTGATGATGACGTGGATGCGCTCGCCCATGGCGCGATACGGCTCCGGCATCGCCGCGATGGCCGCGAGCACAGCCGCTTCTCCATCTGTGTTCTTGCCTGACTTGGGTCGTTCGGTAGCCGCTGGTTTCCTGTTGTTCTTCATGGTTTCTTCCTCGCTTTCTGTTGTTTGACTCAGTGACGGCAGCTTTGGAATCAGGCGAGGTGCGGCGATGGTTTGACTTGAGGGCCGGCGGCTCTATGATTCGCGTGCGAATGAATACCTGGCACGGACGGAGACGGACGGGCACGGACAAGCACGGACGTGATGAACGGGAGAGCAGTTGGTGGCCGGCGAAGCGCTGATTCCGAAGCACGGCGGGTATCGCAGACTCAGGAGTTTCCAGGTCGCACAGCTTGTGTACGATGTGACGGCCAGGTTCTGCGACCGGTACATCGACAAGCGTTCACGCACGCACGACCAGATGGTGC
>JAFGRF010000178.1 GCA_016935295.1 Caldifarciminota bacterium
ACGGCCCGCGCAGGGACGAAGCCCTGACTATCGGGTGGGTCGAGAACTCCTCGCGCTGGACCGGCAGGTCTATGTAGCCGAGTCCCTGCCCGGTGCCGGGGTGCACCTGTGTCTCGGCGTAGAGATAAACCAGTTTCCTGGCGTTGAACATCACCATCCTCCTATCAGAACCGAGTTGAAGCCTTCTTTCCAGTCGTCCGGGTCTTGCGAACCCTTCGGGACAAGCACCGGGCCGTGGAGGACCTCGACGAACTTCTCGACAAGACCCGCAGCACCGTTCCCTGCATTCACCGGCTCGAAGAAGTAGACGCTGCCTGCCGGCACCGCCCGCGTGGTCGGCTTCGGCCCGGTGAGAATGTTGAACCCGCCGGCTGGCACCGAGCGGCCGACGCACGCGCCAACCAGTTTGACCGCAAGGTCAGTACCGGGAATGGTCCCGGTCATAGTCGTGCCATTAATGAAGTCAGGATACCAGCCGTTTTTCGGGAACAGCCCGGGCGCCGTGAGCAGGGCCTTGAACCGGCGGCGTACGAGCACGCGCTCTCTGACCCGCTCGCGGTACGGCGACCAGTCGAAGTCCGCCACCTCGCGGCAGTCGGCCGGCCGGCTCTCGCCGCCGAGGCGCAGGGTCAGCCACTCCGGCAGTCGGCCACCATCATCTCCGACCTCGACCACCAGCCCGGTGCAGTAGTCCAGGTTCGCCGGCCTGGTATGAACCGCGCTGTACAGGAACCCGGCCTCGGCCGTGCGCGAAACCCGGCCCAGCTTGAGGCCGACGCGGTACTCGGGCCGGTACAGGGTCGCGTCCGCGACAAGGCCCTGGGGCGCGATGCCGGCCAGGTAGTTGAGCAGCGCCCCGCCCTCGAGCAGCAGGCCGCGCGCCGGTTCGACCGGGGCCGTGACTTCACTCGGCGGCACGCAGGCCCGGAGTCCTTTCTGCCCGAGGTTGCTGCATCCGGCCAGCTCCGGCCCATCGGGCGACAACAGGACGTTCTGCCTGGTATCCGGGTTGCGGACGACATCGAGCGGCGTCGGGAAGAGCGCCTGCAACGGGTCTGTCCGCGCGACCAGCGGCCCAAGCAGTGTCAGGTCGCCTTTGTTGCGTCGGTCGCCTACCACCTTTTTCAGAGAATTGTCAGTTGTATCCTCGCCCCAGCGGTGATTGGGGTCGGTCGCCAGCACCGCGGCCCGGAACGCGCCGTAGACTGTTCGCTGGGGCGGCGGGAAGACCGACGCGGCCTCGCTGTCCACCCCGGCGTCGAAAGGCCTGCCGTCGCGGCAGAACAGCGTGTCCAGCGGCCGGATGAAGTACCTCTTCATTCTCCACCCCCCTTCGCAATGTACGACGCCAGGCCCATCAGGTTGACGAATCCCTCCCAGTCGCCGCCCTGTCCATACACCAGTCTCTTGATGTTCTCGACCAGTTCGGGCGGAACGGCACCTCTAGGGCGCCAGTGTCGGCCGATGAGCCGCCGGGCCTCGGCGCAGACAAGCTCGCTGTCAACCAGCCTGGGCCCGGCTGACCAGTTCTCGAAGGCGTATCTCTCGGAGTGGAGGTCGCGCCACCAGCTCGCGCTCAACCGGCGTCCCCGGTAGAACTTGACCAACTCCTGCAGAAACGGCAGGACTTCCAGTGCGTCGTAGCGCCAGCGCGCCGCCGCCCGGTCCGTGCCGCCCGAGCGCTTCATCATCGCAACGCAGAAACCATCCTTGAAGTCCAGCGCCTTGGCCCGGGCGGTCGCCCGCCGCAGTTCGGCCAGCACCGAGCGCAGGCCTTGCTTGTGGTGGGCGATGACCGCGCCGGCGCTGGCGGTCAAGCCGCCACCCACTATCGCGCCGAACTGCGCCCGTAGCCTGCTGAGCCCTTCAAGCAGGTCGTCGAACGCGAGGAAGGCAAGCGCCTCGTCGCCGCCCGAGTAGACCAGGCAGCCCAACCGGTCCTGCTCAATGACGTTCGGAACCGCCCCGGCGAACCTGGCGACCTTCCGGCTGAGTTCAGCATGCTGGCCTTCGGTTGCGAGGTCCCGGATATGCCTGCCGATGTCATCGGCGTCTATCTCGACGATCGCGTAGTACTTGCGGGGCCGGGGAATACTCTCCTCCGGGTCCAGTTCATCCACGCGCTTGAGCAGCCTTGCCAGTGCCTCGCGCCAGGCGTCAATGGCTCCCCTGGCCTCATCGCTCTCGGCCGTTGCCGTAAGCTCGTCGTAGGTGTCCCTGATGTACCAGTCGCCGTCGAGCTTGAGAAGGCCGTCCGGCACTTCAGCGTCCGCCGTCATCCCGGGCAGTGGCTCGACGTCGAAATCAAGCGCGGTGTCCAGGCGGGCGGCCCGGGCCTTGTCCACGAAGTCACGGACGAGGTCGGTGCCATTGGAACTGAACTCGGCCGGTTTGTCCGCGTACCGCCTGGCAAGACCGCGGACGAAACCCGCGACCGCCATCGAACTGGTAGACGGGAACCCCGCGCGGCCGAAGATTTCCTTCGGCAGAAGCCGCTTGGTCGCGCAGACCGCGCACAGGTGCTCGTTGTCGCGGAACCTGTGCCCGGACTTTTCTGCCAGCTTGCCCCAGAAATCGCGCAGGG
>JAFGRF010000179.1 GCA_016935295.1 Caldifarciminota bacterium
ACCTGCCGTTCGGCGACGCCTCGGGCGCCGGGCTGATTTTCGGCGCCACCGGGGGCGTTATGGAAGCGGCGCTGCGAACTGTGATCGAGGTCGTGACCGGCTTGAAGGACGAGCAACTCTTTGCCGATGCCAATATCATCCCGGTGCGAGGGTTTGAAGGCATCAGGTACACGGAAATCAAGGTACCCCAGACCGGCCCGATGATCGACCTGTACAAGCACCTGGTCAAGAGGGGTAAGCTGGGCAAAGACTGGGCGTGGCTCAAAGGCGCGACCCTCAAGGTCGCGGTGGCGCACGGCACGGCCAATGCCCGCAAAGTGATGGAAGACATCAAAGCGGGGGGCAAGTTCGCCGGCTGTCACTTCATCGAGTTCATGGCCTGTCCGGGCGGCTGTCTCGGCGGTGGCGGCCAACCGATTCCGACTTCGCCCTCAATCCGTGCGGCCCGCGCCAAGGCGATCTATGCCGAGGACATGGGCCTGCCGGTGCGCAAATCGCACGAGAACCCACACGTGTTGAAACTCTACGAGGAGTTCCTTACCGACGGGCCGTGCGGCGAGGTGAGCCACAAGTACCTGCACACCCACTACACCCCCCGCGGCGACTACCTCGTCTAGACCTGACCGACTACAAGCGGCGCCCCGCATACCGCGGGGCGCCTGTTCTTTGACACCGGTTGCCGGCTCCTCATGCGGCCGTTGCTGCGCGTGTCGCCGCAGTCGAATCGGCGAGGGCGCGTGTCGGTTCAACAAGCGTCGTCAGCCAGCCAGGCATCATGTTGTTCGGACGCCGGTTCTGGCATACGCTCAGTCGGAGTGTATAATAGATTCAATATGTTTCATACGTCACGGCTTCGCGGCGCATCACGACTTGTTGTTGCCTTCCGGACCATCGTGAGCCTCCGGGCTGCCGCGACCTGCGTAGTGCTGGCCGCAGCGTTCGCCCTCACCGGGTGTGGAGGAAAACGCGCGGCGTCTGGTGCCGGGCCGGCCGCAACGGAAGCACTGGTCTACCCGCGCGTGCTGTTCCTGACCACCGGGTCGGACGGTTTGGGCATGTTGCCTTCCGGCGCCAACATCTGTCTCGAGGTGATGAACGGGCTGGGGGGCTTCACCGAGGTGGCGGACAAGTCGGTGCTGCTCGACCGCGCCCGGCTCGATTCGACTCGCATCATCGTGGCGCCGACCATCGCCGGGTACCACGATGCCGACCGGGTCTTTTCTCTCTCCTTCCTCGACAGCGCGAGCATGGCGAACCTGGCCGACTGGGTGCAGGACGGCGGGATACTCATAGCCGGCGAGAACATCGGCCGCAACACGCTGGAAGGCGAGGACCGGGTGGCATCAGGCAACCTGATCGATGAGCGCGAATGGCCGCTTGAGCCGGTGTTCGGCTACCCGATGCAGGAGGCGAATCTCCGGGACTTCCGACTGGTGAAGGACTCGGGTTCCGTCCTGCTGGGCGGGTATCGTTCCGAGCTTACCGGCCCGCTGTCCGACGCCTGGCTGCTCGTTCCGGTGGAGTCGGCCATGGCAGGCGGCGTCGAGGTACAGGCGCGTTGGACCTTTGGAGAGACAAGCTACCCGGCAGTGACCCTCAATCCCTATGGTCGTGGCTACGGCATCATGGTGTCCCATTTCCTGCTGCTGCAGCCGTCGGTGGACGGAGGTGCCGGCGATGTTCCGGCCATCTCCGAGTTCTACCGGCGGGTGTTCGCCTTGGCGTTCCGGTGTGGTCCCGAGGTCTACGTCAATCCGTGGCCGGGTGCCCATCGCAGCGCGCTGGCCGTGACCGTGAACGAGGCAGGTGGCGACTCCGTGGGCCTGGGCGTCAGGCCGATGCTTTCGAAGTTGCTGGGCATGCCCGGCAGCGGCGACATCGACGTATTCATCACGGGCCGCGTGCCGCAGCCGACCCTTGACTACCTGAAGCGGGAACCGCGCGTGAAGCTTGCCAGCCTCAGCTTCAGCCATCCGTACTTCCGCGATCTGGACTACTGCCGCACGGTCTGGGAAATTGCCCGGCTGGAGGATTTCCTGCGCACGCCCCTGCCGGGATTCCGGTTTCCCTACAGCAACCGGACCGTCGGCGGCCTGTTTACGCTGGTCCGGCGCGGCTACCGGTACGAGTCGTCCTTGTTCGTCGACCACGCGGCCTGTTTCGCGGGCGCGTTGTTTCCTTACAACCTGCCGATCTGGTTGAGAGGGCAGTATTGCCTGAGCACGCATATGCTCGAATTCTCGCCGACCCTCGAAGACTGGGACTACTACGGTGAGGGGGCGGTGGCCGCCGAATACCCGGCGGCCGCGCAGGCCCGCGATGCCCGGCGCTTCGGGGCCCGGCTGCAGGCAGCTTGGCATGAGCTGGCGCTGGAGCGGCGCGGGATGATGGTCCTGGTTCTGCACGCAGAATACAGCGGCCACTCGGAAACCACGCTCGCGCCGGTAACACAATTTCTGGCCGCGGCGGCTAAGTCGGGCGATGCCTGGTGTTCGAGCCTGGCCGGGATTGCGGACTGGTGGGATGTGCGGCGCAACGTCGATATCCGGGTTGATGCCGACAGCGACCGGACCGTGCTGAGGTTCACGAACCGCAACCCGACGCCGGTCCACGCGCTCACCGTCCGTCTCGCCGAGCCCGGGCTTAAGGCAGTTGCGCGCGGCCTGTCGCTTGCGCGGACGGAACGCGCTGAGGGAGATTCCACCTTCACCTACCTGACTTTCGACCTCGCCACGACCGGTGAAATCGAGGTGTCGCGATGATACCGATGCGGCCGGGGCGGGCCGGGCGCGACGGCTGTCGTCGCTCTCGGGCATACACCGCAAGCCACGCGACCGGGTCTTGACTGGGCGCTGATGCTGCAGTGGGTGGCCGTCGACATCCTCGCCGTCTACTTCGGGCTGGACGTGCTGGTGAATCTCGTGTTCCTTGCGGTTTTCCTTGCGGTTTTCCGCCGCCCCACTCCGGCTTCCGCCGCGCCCGGCACTCCCGGGCAGGCGGATGATGCCGGGGTCGCAATCCTGGTCCCCGCGTACAATGAGGCTGCGACCGTGGCCGACAGTGTCCGGTCGCTGCTTGCGCTCGACTACACGAAGCTCGAAGTCATCGCCATCAACGACGGTTCAAAGGACGAGACGCTTGAGGTGCTGACCCGCGAGTTCGGGTTGCGGCCCGAGGCAAAAGACTACGTGGACCTGCTCGGCACGGCTCCGGTGCGGGGAGTACTCCGGTCCGCGCTCGATCCGCGGCTCTTCGTGGTTGACAAGCCGAACTCGGGCAAGGCCGATTCACTGAACGTCGGGCTCGCGCTCACCGAAATGCCGCTGGTGGTTACGGTTGACTCGGATTCGCTACTGGCGCCATCGGCGCTGAAGCGGCTGGCCGGTCTTTTCTTTCGCCGCAATGCCGCGGCCGCGGGCGGGCTCATCGCCGCGGCCAACGGCGTCACGGTAGAGAACGGGCAGGTGGTTTCCAGCCGTCTGCCGCACCGGGCGCTGGTGCTGTTCCAGATAATCGAGTACCTTGTTTCCTACACGGTCGGCCGCGTGGCCTTCTCTTCCGTCAACTCGTTGATGATTCTCTCGGGCGCGTTCTCGATGTTCGACCGCCTGCTCCTGCTGAAATGCGGCGGGTTTCTCACCGGGCGCAATCGCCACCCCTATGTCCGGAGAGTCGCGCGGGGCCGCACGGTCAGCACGGTCTGCGAGGACATGGAGGTCGTGGTCCGCCTCCACCGGTACATCCGGGAGAACCGGCTCCGGCGTCCGATCGTCTTCGACCCCTGGCCGGTGGCCTGGACCGAAGTTCCTTCCCGCCTGAACCAGCTCGCGCGGCAGCGCAACCGGTGGCAGCGCGGGCTGCTCGAGTCGCTCTTCCTGCACCGGTCGATGTGGTTCGAACCCGGATACGGGACGGCCGGGCTCCTGGGCGTGCCGTACCAGCTTGTGTTCGTGGCCTTTTCGCCGCTGTTGCAGCTCGCCGGGCTCGGGCTGCTGGCGTGGATGGCGATTGCCGGTGAGACGAACTGGCTGTGGCTGGCCGGGGCGCTCGGCGTGACCGCGCTCGCCGGCGGCGTGATTGCCGCGCTGGTCACCACTGCGGTCGAGCGGCGCTTCGCGCGTGATTCCGCCGTGAACGTCCAGGCGATGCGCTACCACTCTTTCGGCGACTGGCTGCGGCTGCTCTTTCACGCGATCATCAGCGGGCCGGTGTACGGTCCGCTCCGTTCGGCGTTCCAACTCTGGGGCATCTGGGACTGGCTGGCGGGCAGGCAGTCCTGGTACAAGTTCGGCCGCGAGGGGTTTGGCGGGGTGAAATCGTGACCGTGCTGCTGCTCGCGCTGCTCGCGTACCAACCGATAACGGTCGCCGAGATCCACGACCTCGTCAATGCCGGGCGCGGGGGAGAGGCGCTGGTCCGCGCCGAATCGACCGCGCTGGCCGCTCCGGCCGACCGGCCGATGCAGAAGGCCTATGCGCTGCTCCTGCGCAACACCGGCTCGCTCGACTCGGCCAACGCAATCTACGACCGCCTGCTCGCCGAGGACCCGTCCGACGACGATGCCCGTCTGGGTAAAGCGATCTCTCTTTCCTGGCAGAGCCGGCTCGACGACGCGCTTGCGCTCTACGCCGAGGTTAAGCCCGGAAGCGAAAGCTACTTTGAAGCTCTGATCGGCGAAGGCCGGGTGGCAGGCTGGGCTGGGCGATACCGCGAGGCGCTGCGTTTTCTCGCCGAGGCCGAGTCGATTGAACCGGGCAACCGCGAGGTCGTGGAGATACGGGCGAGGACGTTCTCCTGGTCCGGGGACCGGGCTCGGGCGATAGCCCTCTATCGTGAGCTGCTCCGCGAGAACCCCGAGAACGCCGACTACCTGTTCGGTCTCGGCCAGAACTACGAATGGTCGGGCCAGCCCGTGACTGCGAACGGCTTCTTCCGCCGGGCGCAGGCTTTGGCTCCGCAACGAAAGGAGATCAGTGAGGCGGTCGAACGCACGGCCGAGGCGGCGGCGCCGCAGGCCCGGCTCGGATTCAACGGCGCGACCGAGGATGACGGCGGCACGCCCGGTACCTATCTCGACTACCGGTTCGGGTATGAGCAGCACGTGGGCGACCGGCTCCAGCCGAGCGCGGGCCTCGCGTACTCGAGCAACCGGCGGGACACGCTCGCGCACGACTACCTGCTGGCCCGGGCCGGCCTCGCGTACCGTCCATTCACCTGGCTCCGGCTGAGCGGCCAGGCTCAGGCCGACCTGCTCGGGCCCAAGTTGGAGTCCGCGACCCTGGGCTGGGGAGTCGAACAAAGCTGGTTTTCGTGGTCGGGTGAAGCAGGCCGGGTCCTGTACGAGCCGGCCCAGGACATCGGTGCGCGGCAGGGCTGGACCGCGCTGACGATTCGTCCCTTCAGAGCACTGAAGTTCGAGGGCCGGGCCGGGCGGACCTGGATAGTTGGGGATGGCAACGAGAAACGCGCGCTCTCCGCGGGCTTGGGGTTCGACCTCTTGGCCAGCCCCCGCCTGACCGTTGCCTATGCGTTCAGCTACGATGACTTCAGCGAGCTCTCCCCGCGCTACTACACGCCGCAGGATCTCACCACTAACACTCTCGGTCTGGCCTTTGACGGGCGCTGGGGCGGTACCGGGCTCGGGGCCGGGGTGTCCGGCGGCGTCAATGCCGACAACCAGTGGGTAGCCCGGGCAAACCTTTCCGCGAACCGGCAGATACTGCCCGGGTGCCGGGCTTCGCTTGATGCGAACTGGGCTTTGACCACCGAAGCAAGCGGGTATACCTATTCCTATGGCAGTCTGGGCCTCGCCGTCAGCCGTTCCTTCTAGAATGCACGGCAAGTACGCGGTGATCGCGCTGCTCGTGGCCGGGCTTGCGGCCCTGGTTTCGTTTCTGGTGCGCGTCGAGGGCCGGCGCGTTCGGCCCGAGCCGGTGCGCATCGTCGAACCCGCGGCGATACCGGTGGAGATAGCCGCGTCGCGCGCGGAGGTCGAGTCGGCAGCCGCCAACGCGCGGGTGCTGTTCCGCTGCGCCGGTGACGAGTTCGAACACCTGCGGCTGACCAGCGACGCCCGGGGATTGAAGGCCGAGACCTGGCAGAAGTTCTTTGTCGTCGGCGCTAACCTGGGCGTAGCCCTGCCCGGGCACTACCCGACCGAGTTCGGCGCCACGCGCGCGGACTACGTCCGCTGGCTCGAGCAGATGGGCGCTGCCGGCATGAATGTCGTCCGGGCCTACACGATACTGCCGCCCGAATTCTACGAGGCACTGGCCGAGTACGACTTCGAACACTCGGACCATCCCGTCTACCTGCTGCAGGGAATCTGGGCCGAGCTTCCCGCCTCGGGCAACCTCTTCGAACCGGAGTACTCCGACGGCATCAGGCGTGAAATCCGCGACGCGGTTGACGTGGTCGCAGGCCATGCCGTGCTGCCGGAGAGGCCGGGCAGCGCGGCCGGAGCGTACTCGGCCGACGTCTCGCCCTACACACTCGGCTATCTGTTCGGTCGGGAGTGGGAACCGGAGGCGGTTGAAGCCACCGACTCGGCCAATCCCGCGGTCAGCCGCTACGACGGCGTGCTTGTTAACGTGCCCCGCGGCAGCCCTACCGAGGTCTGGCTGGCCGGGATGCTCGATTTCCTCGTCCAGTACGAGGCGGTCACCTACGCAACCCAGCATCCGGTCGCCTTTGTCAGCTGGCTGCCGCTCGACCCGATGTTCCACCCCAGCGAATACGCCGACCGCTGGCGCACGCGTGAGTCCGACAACGACATCGTCAGCGTCAACCCGCTCGCCATCCAGACCACGCCGGCGCTGCGGGCCGGGTACTTCGCTGCCTACCACGTTTACCCCTACTACCCGGACTTCGTCTTTCTCGACTCGGCCTACCGGGACTTCCGCAACGACCGCGGCGAGCCGGACAACTACGCCGGGTACCTGGCTGACCTCAAGCGCCTGCACGCCGGGCTGCCGCTGCTCGTGGCCGAGTTCGGCGTTCCCTCCTCGCGCGGCAACGCCCACCACAACTGGCTCGGCATGGACCACGGCGGCCACAACGAGAGAGAGCAGGCCCGGCTTGACCTGGCGATGCTCTCCGCGATCCACGACCAGGGTTGTGCCGGCGGCGTCGTCTTCGCCTGGCTCGACGAGTGGTTCAAGCGCAACTGGCTGGTGGACGAATTCGCCCTGCCGCCCGACCGGGTCCGGCGCTGGCACAATGTTCAGAACCCCGAGCAGTGCTTCGGGCTGGTCAAGTTCGGGCGGGAGTTGGTGGCGGTCGACGGCGACACCGGCGACTGGGCGGGACAACCGCTCGCGCGCGGGAACGGAGACATCCGCGGCCTGTGGCTGGCAGCGGACGAGGAGTACCTCTACGTCCGGCTCGACCTCGCGCATGCCCCGGACTGGGCAAACGAGCGTGTCGGGCTCGCGATCGACACCTATGACCCGCAGCTCGGGGAGAAGCGCATCGGCCGGCTCGGACTCGACTGCGCCAACGGCACCGAATTCCTCGCGCTGCTCGACGACACTGCAGATGCCGAGGTGCTCGTCGACAGCTGCTACTCGGCCTTGCTCGACCCTCGGCAGCCGGAGCGACCGCGGCTCCGCCTGGCCGCAACGAGCGACGGCGCGTTCGTTTCGCAACGCCTCATGACCAACTACCCGAGGACCACGACTACCGGTGAGAGTGTGCCTTCCTACGTTGTCGAGTACGGGCGGCTCCGGTACGGCCGTTCGGCCGACAACACTTTGGCCGACTGGTACGCAAAGGACGGCGTCATCGAAGTGCGCCTGCCGTGGGCGCTCGTCAACGTCTCCGACCCCTCCTCGCTCCAGGTGCTCAAGTACGACACTCTGGCGCACAGCCTCGGCACGGTCACGACGCCGGGCTTTGCCTTCTCCGCTTTTGTCGCCCGTGACGACAAGCAAGGTCCGGATGGGCTGATTGCTGCGCTACCCGCCGCCAAAGGCGGCGTGCTCCAGTTCACCGGTCGCTGGCGCTGGCCGGGGTGGGATGAGCCGAAGTACACCGAACGTCTCAAGCAGAGCTACGGACTGATTGAGACAGCCCTACCACGGGTCCTTGCTGATTCCGCTGCCCGCGTCGCTAGCCTGGCACGTCTCGCTCGCAAGCAACGCCAGGGTGTCGCTGTCCGGATCG